>JAJDHD010000001.1 GCA_030266015.1 Christensenellaceae bacterium OttesenSCG-928-K19
GAACAATATGATGCGCGAATGAAACGGGTGATGGATGCGGTGGCGGTGCGTGAGCCAGACAGGGTTCCGCTTGGCCTCAGTGTGCAGGCGTTTCCCTATTATTATGCGGGCTGCACAATTGCCGATGCCATGGCGGATTATCGCAAAGCGGGTGACGCGCTGGACGTTTATTATAACCATTTTAAGCCGGATATCGGTTTTGATCCCAGCCTGATGTATTACAGCAAGTATATGAAAACGACGGGTATTACGTGGCTTAAGTGGCCAGGTGAGCATTTTGACGACCCGAACCAGTCTTACCAGTTCATTGAAGGGGAATATATGAAGGCGGACGAATACCCTGAGGCAATTCGGGATATGACCAAATTTATGATAAACAAATGGCTGCCGCGTTGCTTCAGCGAGTTAAAGGGGCTGGAGAAGCTGGATCTGCGCGACTCCATGTGGTTTAATCACTTGAATACGTTTTTCCCGTTCAGCGACCCGGAGCTAAAGCACGCGTTAAACGCGTTGATGAAGGCGGGGGACGAATTGCTGGAATGGTTTACCTACCTTGGTGAATACGGGCAAAGAATGATAGAGGTGCATGGAATCCCGTCATACGCGGCAGGGTTTGCGTTTGCGCCGTTTGATATGATAGGCGACAGTATGCGTGGCACGGTGGAGGTGCTGATGGATATGTACGAGCGCCCGGGCGAGCTGCTGGAGTTGATTGACGTGGTGGCGGATTTTGCCATCAAGGATACTATTGCGGGATGCAGCGGCAAAAGTACGCCATTTGTCATCTTTTGGCTGCATAAGGGTGTGGACGATTTTATGTCGGACGAGCAGTTTGTGAAATTCTACTGGCCGTCGCTGCGGCGTTATATTCTTGAGTTGATTGACGCAGGGCTGGTGCCGCTGCTGTTTTGTGAGGGGGCCTATAACAACAGGCTGGAGCATTTGGCGGAAATTCCTGCGGGCAAGGCGATTTTCTCATTTGAACATACGGATATGGCAAAGGCGAAAAAGATTTTGGGCGGCAGGTCGTGCATCAAGGGGAACATTCCCGCCTCGCTGCTGGCGTTTGGCACAAAGCAGGAGGTAATTGACCAGGCAAAGTGGTTGATTGACACATGCGCGCCGGGCGGAGGTTATATTATGGATACAGGCACACTGCTGGATAACGCAAAGGTGGAGAATGTAGAGGCGTTGTTTGAGACGACGTTTACCTATGGTGCGAGCAAATAACCGGGTTTTACCCAGCATAAAAAAACCGCCTGCATGGGCGGTTTTTTGCACTTGTTTTTTATTCCAGATAATCCCTGCCGATATAAGGGATCAGTACATCCGGTGTTTTAATACGCCCGTCCTGCTGCTGGTAATTCTCCACAATGGCTGCCACGGTGCGCCCTACGGCAAGTCCGCTGCCGTTTAATGTGTGTACAAATTTCGGCTTCCCATCCTCGTCGCGAAAACGGATATTTGCCCTCCGCGCCTGGAAATCCTCAAAGTTGGAGCAGGAGGAGATCTCCACATACCTGCCATAGCTGGGCATCCACACTTCAATATCATAAGTCTTTGCAGACGAAAAGCCCAAATCGCCGCCGCACAGCAGCACCACGCGGTATGGAATCTCCAGCAGGCGTAGTATGCTTTCCGCGTCCTTCAGCAAAAGCTCCAGCTCGTCATAGGAATTGTCTGGATGGGACAGCTTCACCAGCTCCACCTTGTTGAACTGGTGCTGGCGGATGAGCCCGCGCGTATCCCGCCCGGCGCTGCCTGCCTCCGCGCGAAAGCAGGGTGTGCCCGCACAAAACCGCATGGGAAGCTCAGAGGCGTCCAATATTTGCTCACGGTACATATTTGTCACCGGCACCTCAGCGGTGGGGATCAGGTAATAATCGAGCCCCTCCAGCTTGTACATATCCTCTGCAAACTTGGGCAACTGCCCTGTGCCTGTCATGGATTTCTCGTTTGCGATATACGGGGGGATTACCTCGGTATATCCGTTGCGCTCGGAGTGTGTGTTTAGCATAAAGTTCATGACAATGCGCTCCAGCCGTGCACCCATGCCGCGATAGAACATAAAACGGGTACCCGTCACCCGCGCTGCCATTTCCGGGTCAAACCAGCCAAGGTTGTCGCCTAGCTCCCAGTGCGGTTTTGGTTCGAAATCAAATTCCGTGGGCTTTAGGTAATCGCGCACAAATTGGTTATCGCTGTCGTCCGTGCCTGCCGGAACAGACGAATCCGGGCGGTTGGGAATGGACATCAGCCTTGTGTGAAGCTGGTCGTCCACCTCTCGTAGTTCATCGTCATATTCTTTAATCTTAAGGCCGACCTCTTTCATTTCGGCCATAATCTCTTGCACGTCCTCGCCATTTTTGCGCATGACCGGGATTTCCTTGGATACTTTATTGCGCCGCGCCTTCAGCTCCTCTACCTTTTGGAGCAGGTCGCGTTTCTTTTCATCCAGCGAGAGGACTTCCTCAATCCCTGTTTCCTTGCCGCGCTTTTTCAATGCGTTTGCAATTGTTTGAAAATTATCACGTAATACCCTTAAGTCCAGCATCTTGTTTTCCTTCCTGTTTCCTACCAACTTATAGCAAATTGTTTTTAATATATGCGCCGCCACAACCAAATGGTCTCATCTTAAATCAATGATCCATGATCACATTGCGCTCTTGGGGCAGCATTCACATCTTATCCGGGGCTTTGATGCCCAGCAGGGAAAGACCTCGCTTTAGCACATCCCGCACAGCTTTGGTTAGCGCTACGCGTGTGTTAGTCTGCTCCTCATTATCATCGATGATTTTATGCTCAAAATAATACTTGTTACATGCCTGCGCAAGGTCTGTGATGTGCCGCGTCACATAAAACGGCTCGTTCTTTTCCGTCGCGGATACCAGCACCTGCGGGAAGGACTCCAGCAGCTTAATTACGGCCATGGCTTCATCGTTTTCCAGTACAGAATAATCCATCTTTGCGTTGCGCTCTCCCGCGCGTTCCACCACACTGTTGCAGCGCGCGTGGCAGTATTGCAGGTAGGGGCCTGTCTCTCCGTCAAAATTCAGCACGCGGTCAAACGAGAACGTAATGTCCTTGATGCGGCTTTGGGACAGCGTGGAATAAATCACCGCGCCCACGCCGATGTCCTCGGCAATCGCTGCCCTGTTTTCCAGCTCCGGGCTTTTTTCATTGATAATAGCCAGTGTTTTCTCCACTGCCGCGTTCAGCACGTCTTCCAAAAAGACCACCTTGCCTTCGCGTGTAGAAAGAGTGCCATCCTCTAGCGACACCATGCCAAAGGCGACATGCTCGCACTTGTCTGCCCATCCATAGCCCATTTTTTCCAGCACGGCAAACACCTGCTTAAAATGCAGGTTTTGCTGATACGCTACTACATAAAGGTTTTTATCAAAGTCATAGGTTTGATGACGGTATTTTGCCGCCGCAAGGTCGCGTGTGGCGTAAAGGGTCGCCCCGTCCGATTTTAAAATAATGGCAGGCGGCAGCTTGTGTTCGTCCAGCCGCACAACATACGCCCCGTCGCTCTCCTCCAGCAGGTTCTTTTCCTTCAGCTCGTCTACCACGGCGCCCACCTTGTCATTGTAAAAGCTCTCGCCCGCGTAGGAATCAAACTGCACATCCAAGCGGTCATATACGCGCTTGGCTTCGTTTAGCGTCAGTTCCTTAAACCATTCAAAAATCCGCAACGCTTCTTCGTCGCCGTCTTCTATTTTCTTGAACCAGGCGCGTCCCTCGTCATTCAGGCTTTCGTCCTGCTCCGCTTCTTTGTGCAGCCGCACATAAAGCTCCAGCATGGCGGATACGGAGTTTTTGTTGATTTCGTCGTCGCTGCCCCAGTGCTTATATGCGGTAATCAGCTTGCCAAATTGTGTGCCCCAGTCGCCAAGATGGTTCACACCCACCACGTCATAGCCCAGATAGCTGTAAATCTTATACAGTGCGCTGCCTATGGCGGTGCTCGACAAATGGCCTATGTGGAATGGCTTGGCAATATTGATGGAAGAGTAATCGATCACGATGGTTTTACCAGCGCCAATCTTCGCTTTGCCCCAGTCTGTGCCCGCAGCAAGCACCTCGCCCATCACCGTTTTAACATAAAACGTTTTATCATAAAAGAAGTTCAAATAGCCGCCCGCCACGCGGATTTCCGCAATATATTCCGGCTTTTGCAGCTTGCCCATAATCTCTTCCGCGATTTTTGGCGGTGCCATTTTCATTGTCTTCGCCAGCTTAAAGCAGGGAAGCGCCGCGTCTCCCATCTTAGGGTCGGGAGGCGTTTCCAGCATATCCAGCACTTCCGCACCATCAAGCCCCACGGCTTTTGCAATCTCCCCCGCGAGGGATGCTTTGATGTCCATAATACCCCTTAGTCTCTCTTTCCTAATAAATATACCACAATATACCACAAATCACGCATTCTAGCAATGGGCGCGCTTTTTTCCGCATATCATTTGTGGTATACTGTATGGCATGAAACTGGGACTGAAAAGATTGATTGTACTTGCCATATTCGGAGGGGCGGCCGCTGTGTTGCTGCTTTTGAGCGCGCGATGAAAAAAATTGCGCTGTTTGCATTTGCCGGCATCGTTCTGCTTTTGGCGGGCTGTGCGCCTGCCGCGCAGTCAAGCGAAACGTTTGCCATGGATACCGTAATTTCGCAAACGGTATATGCCAGGGACAACTCCATACTGATACAAAATTATGACACAATACGTGCGCTGGAGGACAGCATGTCCAAAACGCTGGAGGGCAGTGATGTTTTCAGGCTAAACCATGCGGGTGGGCAGGATGTTGTGTTTTCCTCTGCCCAGACGGCGCAGGCGCTGACAGGCTGCCTGGAGCTGGCAAGACAGACAGGCGGCGCGTTCAATCCCGCCTTGGGCGGCGTGGTGGATGCATGGGGCTTTGGCACGGAGAACGCGTCTGTGCCGGAGCAAAGCCAGCTGGAGCGGTTGCTTGCAGAGGCTGAGTATACGCAGGTGCGTATTGATGGGGATGCCGTGAATGCGGGTAAGGCGCAAATCGACCTTGGCGGCGCGGCAAAGGGCTATGCGCTGGACGCATTAAAAATAACCATGGATGAGGCGGGCGTGGAGAATGCGCTCGTTGCGGTGGGCGGTTCCGTTTATGCGCGGGGCGGTAAACCGGACGGAAGCTGGAAGGTGGGTGTGCGCGACCCGCTGGGCAGCACGGCGGATTTTCTGGCGATACTGGAGCTTGCGGATAGTTGTGTTTCCACATCGGGCAGCTACGAGCGTGGGTTTACAGAGGGCGGCGTGTATTACCATCACATCATCGACCCGCAAACGGGATACCCGGTGCAAAACGGACTTATTTCCGTCTCTGTGGTAGATGAAAGCGGGCTGAAGACGGACGTGTATTCCACCGCGCTCTTTGTGATGGGGCTGGAGCAAGGGCTGGAATTTGCAAACAGCAACAGCATAGACGCGCTTTTTATTACAGAAGATAAAAAAATCTATATGACTGATGGGTTCCAGTATGAATTTGAACTGATAAACAAGGACTATCAAATTGAAGGATAAGCTGATAAAACCAAGTGATATTGTATTTACCGCCGTTATTGTGGCGGTGTGCATCCTCATTTGGTTTTTTGCGCTGCCCAAAGCGCAGGGCGGCGTGGCGGTGTTCCGGCTGGATGGTGAGATTATGGCGGAGCTGCCACTCCAAGAGAATGCGGAATATGAGATGTCGGCAGCCTATACCAACCTGTTTGAAATAAAAGACGGCTGTGTGCGGGTGGCGTATACCGACTGCCCCAATCACCAGTGTGAAAAAACGGGCGCGGTAAGCGCCGCCGGGGCAAGCATTGTGTGTGCCCCCAACCGCGCGAGCGTGACAATTGAAGGAGAAGGGGGGCAGGTGGATGCCGTTACAGGATAACAAAACAAAAAAGTTTGTGCTGGCGGCTGTTTTGTGCGGCGTTGCACTGGCGCTGTCCCTTGTGGATAACGCTGTTTCCTCCGCCATCGCGTTTTTACCGGGGTTTAAGTTGGGGCTGGCAAATGTGATGTCGCTCTATGCGCTTTACACTCTGGGCCTGCCATATGCCATGATGATTTTGCTGGCAAGGAGTTTTTTGACCGCCCTGCTTTCCGGCAATCTCACTATGCTGCTTTTTTCGCTCACAGGCGGTGCGGCAAGCATACTTGTCATGTTTGCGCTGGCACGGGTTGTTTCCTTGATCAAAGCAAGCGTCTCCGGTGGGATCACACACAACTGTATGCAAGTGCTGGTGGCAGTGCTCTTTACCTCCACGCCTCAAACAGCGTATTATCTTCCCGTTTTAATTGGCATGGGCGCGGTAAGCGGGTTTGCCATGGGTGTAATCTGCAGGCTGGTCGTGCGAAAAATGCCGAATACAAAATTCGTTTATGGAACATACGAAAAATGACATGAGATAATAGTATTCTATCGATATAGCCGAGGCCGTTGCCCCAGCACTGAGTTTTTTGGCTACTGGAGCAATACAAAATGAAAAAACAGGATGGAGGAAATTTTCTATGGAACAAACACCAATGCAGGAGCCAGCAGCGTCACAGCAGCCAAACAAGAAAAAGAACAATACAAAAAGGGTTGTACTGATCGTTGTTTGTTGTGTGGTTGCCGTGGTGGCGATAGCGGGAGCCTATATCGGCACATCAAAAGCACAATACGACGATGCGGTCGCGCAGCTACAACAGCACGAGTATGATCAGGCAAGTTTTACATTGAGCAAGATACCGGAATTTGTCGCGCAGGATCTGCCGCAGTTAAAAGCGCTGGCAGCAGCGGGGGTATTGTTCGAGAGCGGGGCATATAAAGATGCACAGTCTGCTTTTGAAGAGCTGGGCGATTTCCTGTATTCGCTGGAGCTGGCAGAAGAATGCGCACAGTTTGACCGGGAGGAACGGCTTGCGCAGGCGGAAGCGTTGTTTTCCGGCGGTGACGCGGAGCAGGCTGAGGAGTTGTTTGACAGTGTGAAGGCCGAGGTGGACGTGGAAGAGCAAAACCAGATAGACCTGACGCGCGCGTTGCTCTATTATGATGCAGAAAAGTATGATGCCTCCTTTGAGATTGCTAAAGAGTTAAGTGACTATCCGGGTGCAAAAGACCTTCTTGTTTCATCTGCGGTTGAACGTGCTCGGGTTGCAGAAGATACAGGAAACTTCTATGTCGCTTATTCCATGGTCACGCCTTATCTTGATTCGACTATTGCGCAAGAGTATGTGCACAGCTTGCGGGAAGGCCTTTATCAACAAGGTGTTTCTTATGCGGCAGACTATATCTTTGAAATGGCGAAGCCCTGTTTTGATGCTGCTGGTAACTACAAAGATGCAACCGATTATCTTAAAATTATGGAATTAAGTAATAAAATTTATCAGAATGAGGGCGACGGAATCTTTGAGTTGCTGCCTTATATAGATAACGAAGTCGCACATGGTTTAATGCATGAATATTATTTGCCCTACTATTTGAAAGGGACGTGGCGGGGCGACGGTTATATGTTTGAAGCGGAAGACGACGGATATTCCTCGGACTTGCCGGGCACAAAAGACGCGCCGCAGTGCTATTTTATAGAAGGCACAGCATATTTGAGAGACGCTGACGGAAATACTGCCGAATGGGTCGACATTAAAATCATCGACCGAGATACAATCGAAGTATATGCTTATAGCAATGAAAAAACATACACATTGACACGGCGATGACCATATCAAAAAGAGTACCCACACAGCTTTAGGGCACAGGTGTTTTTGGTTCGCCTACCGTCGCCTGTTTGCAATCAGCAGCAGCCGCAGGAAGGAAAGGAACGAGGAAAGCATACCTGCTACATAGGTCATAGCCGCGGCAGAAAGCACTTTTTTTGCCTCCGCCTGTTCTGTTTCTGTCAACACGCCGGATGCCTTTATGTTGGCAAGCGCGCGGCCGGAGGCGTTGAATTCCACCGGTAGCGTCACTAGCTGGAAAATAACAACGGCAAAATAAACCCACACGCCAATGGTGGCCAATATGCTCATGGAAGAAAAAATGATACCGATCAAAATGAGCGGGAAGGCCAGCCGGGAGCAGATGTTTGTGACAGGTACAATGGCGTTGCGCACCCGCATGGGGCCATATTTCTTTTCCTTCTGCAGCACATGGCCGCATTCGTGCGCCGCGATGGCAATGGACGCCACAGAGTGCCCGGCATATACGTCCTCCGATAGGTTTACCGTGTTATTACGCGGGTCAAAGTGGTCGGTCAATGTGCCCGTTGTGCTATGCACCGCAACATTAGTCACACCGTTTTGTCGTAGCATGGTGCGTGCGAAATCCGCACCGGATGCACGGCTTGCCGCGGGCACCTTGGCATATTTTTTATATGTGCTGGATACCTTTGCCTGCGCCCAGATGGATATAACGAGTGCGGGGATCAAAAGCAGCCAGGTCCAGTCAAACACAAAAGCTGTGGATGCGGGGTAATACATGAAAGATCATCTCCTATGATTGTGCTATTTTATGAAAAGCGGGTTCCCTGTTTTCAAATGTGCAAACATACTCCAGCCCGCATTGCAGCAGCAAGGGATAGGCATCGTTAAAAGAACGGCCCACCTGGTCGGCGTGATGCGAGTCCGACCCAGTTGTGATAATCCTGCCGCCAAGCTCCGCGTACCGCCGGATAATTGTGGGGTGCGGCATAGGCCGGCCATATAGGGCATAAGTGCTGGTGTTTGCCTCAATCCCTTTGCCCTGCCGTATCACAAGCCGCAATATATCGTCAATCAGCGAAGGGAAATCACGGTATTCAAACGGCGGGTTTACTGCGGGATCTATGCCGTTTTTTTTCAGGTATTTATCTGGATAACCAATATGGCCCACAACGTCATAATCGTCAAATTCCTTTAGTGTGTCGTAAATTTCCTGCAAATACCCGCGTTGTCCCTCGCGCACTGTCCTTCCATCAAAAAAACCTTCGTAATATGGGTCTTTGCCGTCCAGCATGTGGTGGGAGGCAATGACAAAATCAAACGGATGATTGTGCACAATATCCCGCAACGCGGGCAGGTCCTCTGGGGTGAGCCCCAGCTCCACACCAAATTTGATGGGGTATTCCGGCATAGAGGCGCGGGTTTGCTTCAGCGTGTCCTTGTATAAATCAAAATCACAATCCTGTGGGTCGTCTTCGTGAGGAAAACTCAGGTCATAATGCTCTGTAAAACAAATTTCCGCTATGCCTTTTTGCCGGGCGGCCTGTGCCATTTCCTTCATCGTGGATCTGCCGTCAAATGAAATCGTGGAATGGGCATGATAGTCAAACATCAAAATCCTCCAGTATACTTTCCTGATTTTCTCTATACTCGTATTATAAGCCATATCCGCAGGGAAGTCACAGGAATTCATAATTCTTTCATTTATTGTGCGCGGGGCTTGCCACTACTATGTTATTTTCGGTATTTATATTGCAGGCGCGTTCTTGCGCGTCCATCACTTGCCTTTAGAAGGGTTTTTGCGCAATACAACCTACCGGGGTGTTGGCCTGCCGGTTTTTCTTTTTGTATTCGATAGTGATCTTGATTTACCCGGTAAACTCACTGTAAAAAAATTCCTTTTTTACGCTGTTTTATTTGTATTTTGCGGTAAATTTTGCTATACTAATCCGTGCAAAACAAAGGAGAAAAAATGCGCAGGAAAATGAGCGGAAATGTAAGGTTTATTACAGAAACAGCAGTAATCGCGGCGATCTATGCGGTGCTTACGCTTGTTCTGGCACCGTTTTCCTTTGGCCCCATGCAGGTGCGCGTTTCCGAGGCGCTGTGCGTGCTGCCGTTTTTTACACCGGCCGCAGTGCCAGGGCTGTTTATCGGCTGTTTTATTGCCAATGCCACAACGGTGGGTGTGGGCGTGTTTGATATGATATTCGGCAGCCTTGCCACGCTTGCCGCGGCGTTTGTTACCTATAAAATCAAGAATGGCGGCAAATGGCTGTTGCCCTTGCCCAGCGTGCTCATCAACGCGTTTGTGGTGCCGTGGATTTTGATCACGCAATATGGCGTGACAGATGCCTATTGGTATCTGGCGCTCACAGTGGGGGTGGGGCAGGCAATTGCATGCTATGCGATTGGAATGCCGCTGTATTTTGTGCTCAACAGAAACAGAAAGGCGATTTTTGCGAGATGAAAAATATTTGTGTCTATGGCTCTAGCAGCGCGGCGCTGGACAAGATATATTTTGATGCGGCAACCAGCCTTGGTGCGCTGCTGGCGCAGGCGGGCTATGGGCTTGTGTTTGGCGCGGGTAATATGGGTCTGATGGGCGCGGCAGCGCGCGGCGTACACAGCAAAGGCGGCTATGTGACGGGGGTAATCCCAGAATTTATGAATGTGGACGACATCCCCTATAAAAAGTGTGACGAGCTTATTGTGACGCAGACCATGCGCGAGCGCAAGCAAATTATGGAAGAAAAGTCAGACGGCTTCATCGCCGCGCCGGGCGGCATCGGCACGTTTGAGGAATTTTTTGAAATATTGACGCTAAAGCAGCTAAAACAGCACAAAAAGCCGGTGGTGTTGCTCAACACAAACAACTATTACAATAATATACAGGACATGATGGAGTTGTGCGTTAGCGAGCAGTTTGCCAAAGAACAGACACTGGAGCTTTACACAATGGTGGATACGCCGGAGCAGGCTGTTGAGTATATTTCTAATTATAAGCACAAGGACTTTGCGCTAAAATGGTTTACAGCCACAAGCAAGGAGTAGGCAAATGACACTAAAGATGATCCTGCTGAACGCCATAAACGTATATAGGAAAAACTTCAGTAAATTATTTGTGCCGCTTTTAATCATGCAGCTTGCCATGCTGCTGCCGCTGATGTTTTTTACCATGCCGGGCACAGTGAATGTGGCGCGTGCATTGCTTGTCACATTTTCCTCTTATTCGCAGACGGGGCAAGGCGTGAGCGGCGTTGTCTATGTGGTGGTGTTCATCCTGTTGATACTGCTTTTTTTATCACCACTCATCGTCAGCAATACCGTATATGTAATCGACAAGGATTATGACAACGAACGCGTATCGCTGAAGCAATCCTTAGGCTTTGGCAAAAAAAACTATTTCAAAATGCTGAAAAGCTATTTTGCGGTAATCGCAATGGCCATGCCTGTTTTCTTTGTGGTATGGCTGATGCTGTACGGCATGTTTGTTAATGGCTTTGACATCATGGCGCTGACCGTCCTGGATATCTTTTTTATTGTGGTGTCCGTTATTTTGGTTTTGTTGTTTGTGCTGGGAACGGTTTTTGTGCCGTATATTATCGTCAGGGAAAAAAGAAGCGGCTTTTCTGCCGCGTGGCTGTCATTCAAATATGTCTACAAAGGGAATTTTCTCAATACGCTTGGCAGGCTTGCTTTTGCGGGGGCCATTGTGCTGGGCCTGGTGCTTATTATCAATTGGCTTTCCCAATTGCCGTTTGGCGAGCTTTTTGACCTATACCTGCGCGACCCGCTTTTGGCGTTGCAGGAGCCACTTATGCTTTTTGCCATTGTGCTTTCTATTATTGCGATTTTCTTGGTGGCGTTTATTATGCCGTTCTGGTATGCGTTCTCTTATAATACATACCGGGGCGTGCTGCTTGATTTGGAGCGGAAAAACAAAAGCGGATGGGAAGAAGACAACGATATTATTTTTTGAGGAGTGAGAATAAATGAGGGCAATTATCAGCGTGCTGGGGCAGGACAAGCCTGGCATTATCGCACATGTTTCGGCGGTGCTTTATGAGTGCAACGTAAACATACTGGATATGGACCAAACGGTCATGCGGGATGAGATTTTTGTAATGACAATGCTGGTGGATTTGGATGGCATGACAAAGGCGTTTAGCGAGCTACAGGAAAAGCTGGACTCTGTGTCCGCGCAGATTGGCATGCAGGTGAAGCTGCAACGTGAAGAGCTGTTTAACAGTATGCATAAGGTATAATTGGATACTAAAAAAGCAGAGCAACCCATCAGGCGGGCAAGACTGGAGATTATAATTTATGATAGATCAAAAAGACATATTATCCACACTGGAGATGATAGAACAGCAGGAGCTGGATATTCGCACAATTACTATGGGTATCTCGTTGTTTGACTGTGTTTCGGACGACGCGGACACCTGCGCCACCCGGGTATATGATAAAATTACGCGGTATGCGGAGAACCTGGTACGCACAGGCAACGATATTGAAAGTGAATTTGGCATTCCTATTGTGAACAAGCGAATTTCCGTTACACCCATATCGCTTATTTCGCAGGGCTGTGGCGGGTATGTCAAGTTTGCGCAGGCCATGGATAAAGCGGCAAAGGAAGTAGGCGTTGATTTCATTGGCGGCTACTCGGCGTTTGTGCAAAAGATGGCGACAGAAAAAGAAGGGCAGTTTATTGATACCATCCCGGAGGCACTGGCTGGCACCGACCTTGTGTGCTCCTCTGTAAACGTGGCTACGACACGCGCAGGCATCAACATGGACGCTGTGAAAAAGATGGGCTTTGTGATGAAGGAAAGCGCGCGGCTGACGGCAAAAAAGAGCGGTATTGGCGCGTCCAAGTTTGTCGTGTTTGCCAACGCGGTGGAGGACAACCCCTTTATGGCGGGGGCGTTCCACGGCACGGGCGAAGGCGATTGCGTTATCAATGTGGGCGTTTCCGGCCCGGGTGTGGTGAAGGCTGCGCTGGAAGGCAGGCAGGGCCGGCCGTTTGATGAAATTGCGCGCGTGATAAAACGCACGGCGTTCCAGATCACGCGCATGGGGCAGCTTGTGGCGCGCGAGGCCAGCAAGCGCCTCCAAGTGCCGTTTGGCATTGTAGATCTTTCGCTTGCGCCCACGCCTGCGCAAAACGACAGTGTGGCGCATATACTGGAGGAAATGGGGCTGGAGGTGTGCGGCACGCATGGCACCACGGCGGCCCTGGCGCTTTTAAACGACGCGGTGAAAAAAGGCGGCATCATGGCTTCCTCGCATGTAGGCGGACTTTCGGGCGCGTTTATTCCTGTGAGCGAGGACGCGGGCATGATAAACGCAGTGAAGAAAGGCTCCCTCTCGTTGGAAAAGCTGGAGGCGATGACCTGTGTTTGCTCTGTGGGGCTGGATATGATTGCGCTGCCCGGTGACATTCCGGATTACGTGCTCTCGGCCATTATTGCGGATGAAATGGCGATTGGCGTGGTGAACAGCAAAACGACGGCGGTGCGCTGCGTGCCTGTTCCCGGCAAAAAGGTGGGCGACACGGTGATATTCGGCGGGCTTTTAGGCAGCGCGCCCATCATGGATTACAACCACTACTCGCCGGAGGCGTTTGTGGCACGCGGTGGCAGAATCCCCGCGCCTTTGCATTCCCAGCGCAATTAATGTGCATAAATGCAGTTGACTGGTGGAAAGCAGGCAGGGACATGCCGGGTATTACAAGCGGGCAAGGACATCCTAACATATCGAATGCTATGAATGACAAAGAAACGGCAAACGGATACCGTCGCGATGCGCGGGAAAAATAAAGCCACCCGGGTCTTTATGCAAATCCGGGTGTGTAAAGTGTACAAAATGTGTTGATCAATGAAGGAACGCAAATTTCAAACAAACCAAGCGAGGTAGCAGCCATGGCGCAAAGAGACAAAATAGACGAAAAGTATAAATGGAAGCTGGAGGATATCTACCAGACGGACGGCGATTGGGAAAAGGATTTCATGAAGCTGGAGGAGCTGTTTGAGGGCATTTCCTCCATCAAAGAGAACCTGACAAAAAGCGCGAAAGGCTTATATGCCGCGCTTTATGAAATGGAACAGATGGAGCATATTGCCGCAAATCTTTTTGTGTACGCGCGTATGCGCCGCGACGAGGACAACACGAGCGCTGTGTATCAGGCCATGACGCAAAAGGCGACCGAAATGAGCGTGCGGCTCTCCTCGGCCCTAAGCTTTGTAAACCCCGCGTTGCTGGCGCTGGAAAAAGGCGTGATAGAGCGATGGCTGGAAAAAGCCGACGAAAAGAAATCCCTCAAGGGCTTGAAAAATTATGATTTTATGCTGCGCGAGCTGTTGCGCGGGAAGAAGCATGTGCTTTCTGCCAAGGAAGAGAAAATACTCTCCATGAGCGGGGAGATTGCGGGCGCACCCAAGGACATTTTTACCATGCTGAACAATGCTGACCTGCAATTTGGCAGCGTAAAGAATGAAAAGGGCCGGCGTGTGCCGCTGACGCATGGCAGCTATATTGTACTGATGCAGTCGCCGGACAGGGAAGTGCGCAAAAAAGCATATGAAAACCTGTATAAGGTATATAAACAGAATATCAACACCATTAGCACAGCCTATGCGGCCAGCGTGAAAAAAGATATTTTTTATGCCAAAGCAAGGAAGTTTAAACGCGCGATTGAGCGCCCGCTTTTTGCGGATAACGTGCCGGTGGAGCTTTATGACAACCTGATTGGTACTGTGCACAAAAACCTGCCCACCATGCACCGCTACGTGAACTTGCGCAAGCGGATTTTAAAGCTGGACGAGCTTCACATGTATGATATTTACGCGCCCCTTGTGGCCGATGTGGAAAATGACTATCCGTTTGAAAAGTCGATGCGCATGGTGAAACAGGGCCTTGCCCCCCTTGGCAAGGAATACGCCGCACTGTTGGACGCTTCGGTGAAGGACCGCTGGATTGACGTGCAGGAAACGCCAGGCAAGACAAGCGGCGCGTATTCGTGGGGCGTATACGGCGTGCATCCGTATGTGCTATTAAACCACAGGGGCGACCTGGACAGTGTGTTCACCATTGCGCATGAGCTGGGGCACGCCATGCACACGCATTATTCCAATACCACCCAGCCAGAAGCAAAGGCGGGATATACCATCTTTGTGGCAGAGGTGGCAAGTACGGTCAACGAGATCCTTTTGACCCATTACCTGCTGGATACCGTGAAGGCGAAGAAACAGCGGCAATATATATTAAACCATTACTTAGACCAGTTCCGCACCACTGTGATGCGGCAGACTATGTTTGCCGAATTTGAAAAAATGGCGCACGGCAACGCGGAAAATGGATTGCCTTTGACATTTGCATCCCTCTGCGAGATGTATGGCGACCTGAATGCGCAGTACCATGGTGCGGGCATGCAGCGCGACGAGCAGATTACATATGAATGGGCGCGCATCCCACATTTCTATAATGCGTTCTATGTCTATAAATATGCCACGGGCTTTTCGTGCGCGGTGCAGATTGCAGCGGATATCCTGTCCGGCAGGAAGGGTGCGGTGTCCGGCTACATTGAGTTCCTGTCCGCGGGCGGCAGCGACCATCCGCTGAACCTGCTCAAGATAGCAAATGTGGACCTTGCCAGCGGCAGGCCGGTGGAGGTGTGCATGAAGGAGTTTGACAAAGCGCTGACGGAATTTGAAAAGGCGCTTTGAGCGTGATATAATAGAGCCAATAAAAGCAAAGAGGAGACCAACCATGAAACTATCGTTTTCCACATTGGGCTGCCCCGACTGGAGCTTTGAAGATATCATCGTAACAGCAAAGGATATGGGTTATGATGGCGTGGAGATCCGCGGCGTGGGTAATGAGCTGGATGGCACGCGCATTCCGGAGTTTTCTCCCACCAGTGCGCCAAAGACGCGTAATCTCTTGGATAAGAAGGGGCTGACGATTGCCTGCCTTACCTCCGCGTGCTATATCCATGACAAAAATATACCGGAGGACACTGTGTATCAGGCACAGGCCTATGTGGACACGGCAAGCGACATGGGTATCAGGTATGTGCGTGTGCTGGCAGATTATGGCCCGGAGCAAAGCGGAGAGCTGGACAGCGCTTTTGTTTGCTCACAGCTTAAAAAAGTGGCGCAATATGCCAAGCCAAAGGGCGTGGATATATTGGTGGAAACAAATGGTTATTTTGCAAACTCCACCCGGTTGGCAAAGCTGATTAACGACGCGGGCGAGGACAATGTGGGCGTGATATGGGATATCCACCATCCTTACCGCTATTTTGGCGAAAGGCCAGAGTTTACGATAGGAACGATAGGTGATTTTATCCGCCACGTGCACATCAAGGATTCGGTGATACAGGGCGGCAAGCTGAAATACACAATGGTGGGATATGGCGACCTGCCGGTGAAGGACTGTGTGGACCGGCTGGAAAAGATTGGCTATGACGGGTTTTATTCGCTGGAATGGCTCAAACGCTGGGATCTTTCGCTGGAAGAGCCGGGCATCGCGTTTGCCGCGTATGTTTCTTACATGAATGATATGATTTGATGAAGGATTGGAAACCGGTGCGCTTGTGCCGGTTTTTTCTATTTTTTTATTACTATTGAAAGAAGGATATGGCAATGAAGAAAGCAACGAATTCCCCCATGAAGTATGTGCAGGGCAAAAACGAACTCGATAATCTGTGCGGATATGCGCAAGGCCTGGCAAAGCAGGGCGCGTACGCCGTGGTGGACGCGTTTATATTAGAGCGCTATGGCGACCAGATCCGGCAAAGCTTTGAAAAAGGCGCTTTTAAACTGGAGATAGCTGAATTTGGCGGCGAGAGCAGCAAGGAAGAAGTGGACCGTGTGGTAGCGGCGATGAAGCAAGCGGGCTGCGACGTTGTGCTGGGCATTGGCGGCGGCAAAACACTGGACACGGCAAAGGCGGCCGGGTATTTCTTTGAATGCCCCGCAATCATCGTGCCCACGGCGGCTTCGTCCGACGCGCCATGCAGCGCGCTTTCTGTGCTATACCACGAGGACGGTACATTTGATCGCTACCTGCCGCTGCGGAAAAGCCCCAGCCTGGTGCTGCTGGATACTGCCGTTATTGCAGCGGCGCCTGTGCGCCTGCTTGTCGCTGGTATGGGGGATGCGCTGGCGACCTACTATGAAGCACGGGCATGTGCAGCCTCCGGCGCGCAGACAAATGCGGGCGGGGTAAGCTCGCTGGCAGCGGGGGCGTTGGCAGACGCGTGCAGGGATACACTCTTTAAAGACGGCTACAAAGCGATGTTGGCTGTGGAATCTGGCCAGCTTTCCACCGCCGTGGAAAATATTATAGAGGCAAACACCTATCTTTCGGGTGTTGGGTTTGAGAGCGGGGGACTTGCGGCGGCGCACGCTGTACATGACGGGCTTACCGTGTTGCCCGAAACGCACAAAATGCTGCATGGCGAAAAGGTGGCGTTTGGCACACTCACCCAGCTTGTGCTGGAAAACGCGCCGGATGAGGAGATTGCCGAGGTGCTGGACTTTTGCGATTCCATTGGCCTGCCTACCACACTGGAAGCGCTGGGCATAAAGGAAGTTACGCCCGAAAAGCTTTTGCCCGTGGGCGAGGCGGCCTGTGCCCCGGAGGATACAATGAGAAATATGCCATTTACAGTAACCCCGGAGGATGTGGTAAGCGCCCTCATTGTGGCGGACAAGCTGGGAGACCTTTAAAAAATATAGCAGCTGGGAGCGTTTCTTTTGGCGGGGAACGCTTCTTTTTATTTGCGGGCAGTTATTTTCTGCGTGAGTATGCTATAATGGCTATTATGGAAGAATTGGAACGATACTATCCAACAAGTGAAGAAGGCCTGACGGATGAGCAGGTACGTGAGCGTGTCGCCGCGGGGCGGGTAAACGAATACACCTCCAACACCACAAAATCCTATGGCCGGATCTTATGGGAGCATTTATTCACCTTTTTCAATATATTAAATATTGTGCTGCTGGTGCTGCTGCTGGCGGTTGGCGCATATAAAGACCTGGTGTTTATGATCATTGTGGTGGCGAATTTTCTTGTGGGGGTGATACAGGAATTTTCTGCCAAACGCACACTTGATAAGCTATCGCTCATTGTTGCGGCGTGCGTGCGGGTGATCCGCAGCGGAAAAAAGCATACGGTGCGTGTGGGCGAGATTGTGCTGGACGATGTGATGGAGCTTGTGGCAGGCAACCAGATTGCGGCGGACGCCACAGTGCTCTCTGGCTATCTTGAAGTAAACGAATCGCTGATCTCCGGTGAATCAGACGTGATTATTAAGCGGCCGGGTGATTTTTTATACTCGGGCAGCTTTGTGGTGTCTGGCAATGCGCGTGCGCAGGTAGAGCATATCGGCGCGGATAATTACGCCAACCAGATTTCCAAATCTGCAAAGGAACAAAAGAAGCGCAAATCTGAGCTTTATTCCACACTGGGAACGATTTTGCGTGTCATCAGCTATATTATCATCCCGGTGGGCGTGATGCTTTTTTACAAGCAAAATGTAATACTGAACCTGCTGCCGGAGGAAGCGGTTGTTAAAACAGTGGCAGGGCTCATCGGCATGATTCCGGAGGGGCTGATTTTGATGACGAGTATCGCGTTTGTGGGAAGCGTTATCTTTTTGGCACACGATCATACGCTGGTGCAGGATATGTATGGCATAGAAACACTGGCGCGTGTGGACGTCATTTGCCTAGACAAAACGGGAACGCTTACAGAGGGCAAAATCGCGTTTCAAAATATCATTCCCCTGACGGATGTAGATGCAACCACGGCATTATGCAATATCTGCGGTGCGTCGCAGGATGAAAACGCCACTATGACGGCGATCAGGCAGCAGTTTCCGGCTGCGCATGATTGGAAGCCGGAGGCGCTTGTTCCATTTTCCTCCGAGCGCAAATACAGCGGCGTGTGCTTTGCCAATGAAGGCACCTATATGCTGGGGGCTGCGGAGTTTTTGTTCCCGCAGGATGAAGCGCTAAAGGAACGGGAAGCGGAAATCGCGGAGGACGGGGGAAGGGTGGTGCTGCTGGCACACAGCGACGCCACGTTGCAGGAAAACGAAATACCTTCCGGGCTTTGTCCGTTGGCATTTTTGCTTCTTTCGGACAATGTGCGCAAAGACACAAAGGATACACTGGAATATTTTGACCGCTACGATGTGGAAATCAAAATCATCTCTGGCGACCATCCAAAAACAGTGGCACACATTGCGCAGCAATCCGGCGTGAAAAATGCCGAACGGTATGTGGATGCGTCCACGCTGGAGACGGAAGAACAGCTCTCACAGGCACTTGTCGAGTACAGCGTGTTTGGGCGGGTGTCTCCCGCGCAGAAAAAGCAGATGGTGGCGCTGATGAAGCAACAGGGCAAGAAGGTGGCCATGATGGGCGACGGTGTGAACGATGTGCTGGCCCTGAAGGAAGCGGATTGCAGTGTGGCGGTGGCATCTGGCAGCGATGCGGCAAAGAATGTATCGGATATCGTGTTGATGGATTCCAACCTGAAGCATTTGCTGCATGTGGTGGAGGACGGACGCAAGATTATCAACAATATCCAGCGCGTGGCCACCCTGTTTATCAGTAAAACTGTATACTCTGTGCTGCTGGCGCTGGCCACGCTGTTTTTGTTTGAATCAGCCTATCCGTTTACGCCGCTGCAGCTTGTGGTCACATCATTTGTAACCATCGGCGCGCCTTCGTTTTTCCTGGCGCTGGAGCCGCAATATGACAGGGTCAAGGGCAAGTTTATTCGCAACGTGCTGGGCCGGTCTTTGCCGGGGGGGCTCACCATCACCGTCGCCATAATATTGATTAACTACCTTGTACCCTTGCTTGCCGCCACCCCGGACGAGCTTGCTGCCATGTGCGTATACCTTGCGGTGGCAGGCGGCATGTGGGTGCTTGTCAAAGTAAGCGTGCCTTTTACCTGGATCAGGCGGACGGTGCTGATAGGTATGATTGGCTTGTTTACAATCGGCGTGATTTTTATGCATGACTTTTTTGAAATTTCGGCCATCACGCCATGGCAGATTGTTGCGGTTGCGGTGTTATGCGGTGTTATGCCACTGCTTATGATGTTCTTTGAATGGCTGGCGCGCAAAATGTTTGCATGGATGGAAAAACGCAAGACAGGCAAAAAAATGCTGCACAAGCTGAATTCAATGGATGGGTAACAATACATATTTTTAAAGAAGAGTGAAACCACATTCTTTTCAAAGAGCGCATTGTCTATATGAATGGTAGGGCGGTATGCTCATTCCATGGCATGGGGATAGCGCTCTTGTTTGTTTTCCACATGCTCTCCCCAAGTATCAAGGGCAAAACACCTAAACACTACGGAAAACGGTGTACATTCAGGGGATTCCTTGGTAGCTTTCCACCATGGCAGCCGTGATTTTCCCTTTATAGCCATGGGTGTACGCAAAAAAACGCCACGCTGTGTGCGTGGCGCCAAACAAAAGAAATGATATTTATCCAAAGCTCTCGTCTACTGTGGTCAGGGTAATGGAATACTGGGGGGTATCCAGATGGTAAGCTACAGTAGAAAAGAGAGATTGGCTTTTCCAATACCATGCGGCACGCGTCAGCCGTTGCCCTGACGCGACCGGCATGGTGGTGCTGCCTGACGGCAGAATCGGAGAAAAATACAGCTAACAATAACCGTTAGGTTATGCTGTGATTAAAGTATAGTGTATTGTGTTGTCGCGGAACACCTCCAAAAGGATGACAAAATTTTTTTATTGAGAATTTTGTGATATAATAAAAAACGAAAAGAAGTAGGAGAGCTCTCATTTTTTTGCTATAGGGAATACCATGGAAAAGTCAATCCGAAAAAGAGGCGGCGATAGTACCCACATGCTTATAAGGCCGCGTATAAACACACTTCTTGCGCGTGCCTTGGAAAAGCGGGTCGCTTGTGTGGTGGCGGGAGCTGGTTGCGGCAAAACAACAGCGGTCAAAGCTTTTTTGCCGCAAAGCGGTGTCCGTAATAGCTGGCTGCAGCTTACCGGGCTGGACAACCACCCTACCCGTTTTTGGGAAGGGTTTGTTAATGCAATGCAAACATTGGATGGTGGCTTGGCGCAGCGCATGAAGCGGCAGGGATTTCCCGGTTCGCTGGAAAAAACAAACCGATTTTTGCATCAACTGGCGGATGTATGTTATCGGGAAGAGCAGCTGGTAATCGTATTTGATGACCGGCATCTGGTCACATCAAACGAAGTGCGTGGGTTTATCAGCAACCTGATTGCCGCGAATATAGAAAATCTTTTCTTCATCTTGATTTCAAGGCAATGGCCAGAGCTGGAAGGGCTCAAGGCATATCCAAGCGAGGAGTCGGTTTATATTACACAAGATGTTCTGCGCTTTACACTTGCGGAAACAGAGCAATATCTTTTGCAACGGGGACTGGATGCTGCTGCGGAATATAGCAAGCGGGTGCAGGACGCAACGGAGGGTTGGCCGCTGGCCGTGTGCCTTGTCAGCCTGTATGCCGGAAAAAAGAGTGAGCCTGCTGATTTTTTGGACAGTCCTGTGCCGCTGGTTGCCGATTTGATGGAACGTGAGACGTTTGGGCACTATCCGGAAGAGGTGCGCCGCGCCCTTATCAAGCTGTCCCTTTTGGAATCGTTCACGCGTGAGATTGCCATAATCGCGGGAGGCGAAGCCGCGAACCAGGTGGTGGAAGCGCTTCGTATTAATATGTTTGTGGCGCATAACCTCTATACCGGCATTTATACGCTACAGCACCTGTTTTTGAATTTCCTCAAAGGAAAGCAGGAGTTATTGGGGAAAAAGGAAAAAAAGCAGTTTCTTGCGGACGCGGCTCGTTGGTATTTTGAGCATGGCGATATCATCGAAGCAGTCTCCTATTATGTGGCATGTGAAGAATACGATGCTGCCTGGGATGTTATGCGGCAATATTCATCTTTTGACGATTCCTATGGAAAAGCGTTGTTTTTTTATCGACTGATCGACAAGTTTCCGCCCGATTTTTTGGAAAGAAACCCTATGATTCGTGTGTTCCAGACACATTTGCACATTATATTTGCCGATATTGGGCAGGCACATGAGCGGTTCTTGCAGCTGGAAAAAGAATTTGAAAGTCTGCCGAAAGGAAAGGAGAAGAACTCCCTTCTGGGCGAAACTTATATTGGGCTGGCGCATACCAGCATCATCCAACGCTCCTGGGCATTTGCCGATTATTATAAAAAAGCGGTGGCTTGCCTGCCGGAAGGAAGCGTGCTGATAGACCGCGACCAGATTTATGTGGGGACAAGCAATGCGGTGTTCTTGTTTTCTCCGGAAGAGGGCGAGCTGGACCGTATATTAAAGTTGCTTCTTGAGGTGATGCCGGCAACAACCGAAATGATGGGCGGATGTGGTTTTGGCATGGAGCAGCTTGCTGCGGCGGAAGTATATTATATGCGGGGTGATTTGGGCAAAGCGACAGAACATGCCATACGGGCAGCGGACAAGGCTGCGCAAAAAGAGCAGCATGATATTTATTGCAATGCTTATATGATATTGATGCGTGTACAGTTTTTAAAGGGGAATTACCCAGAGGCAAAAGATTATCTGGAACGGATCCGCGCCTATGCCGAGGTACACCATAACTATATCTGCAACAGCATACTAGAACTAGCGGAGGGGTGGTTTTATATCAAAATTGGGCGCCATGAAAAGGTGGCCGCATGGATTTTGGACGATGCCCTTAGCGATAAAATACATGCCCCAATCGAAATAAACAGTGAAAAGCTGGTTAAGGCTGAATATATGCTGGAAAACAAAAAATACCATGAGCTTCTTGGTATGCTTGCGGGAATGGAAGAGTTTTTTATTGCGCGCGGACAGTTTTTCCTTTGCCTTCGCGCACGCGTCATCAAAGCGATTTGTTATTATCGTGCGGGGGATCTTAAAAATGCGGCTGCAGCGCTGGAGCAAGCCTATGACATGGCGGCTGGCAACGGGCTTAGCATCTGGTTTGTGGAGCAGGGGAACAACATGCGTGCATTATTGCAGGCGATGAAAAGAGAAAAGTATTGCAAAATTCCTGCAGAGTGGATGAATAGCATACAGACAAAGGCTTCAACCTTTGCCAAGCGGCAGCTTTACCTGGCAAATGAATACAAAAAGGAAACAAAAGGTGCGGAAAATGTTACAGACAGCCTTTCCGCAAGGGAAAAGGAAGTGCTCCGCGATATTTGCCAGGCACTGACGCGCGAAGAAATTGCCGATAATCATGGAATCTCGGTAAATACTGTGAAAAGCATATTGCGCAGCATCTATAATAAGCTGGGAGCGATCAACCGTTCGGATGCCGTTCGCATTGCCATGGATCTGTGGCTTTCCAACACAAACGACCACCGTGTAAAATGATAAAAGCATCTCTTGGGGGAGATGCTTTTTGTCTATATCATGTTGTTATTCCAGCGCTTCTTTCTCCTGCTCCAGACTGCCATCCTCCATATCCTGAAAGCGGACAAAGCTGGCGGAAACATCGTCAAGGTCGCTTTCCTTTGCGGGCGTCCTCTGCGTTATATCCTGTTGCACGAGATATTCATTTCTATCCTTCTCCGTTGGCATTGGTTTAAGCCTCCTTTATGTACTAGATATAAACGAAATCCGGCCATTATAAACGAACGAAGGCCGAAGCGTAACACAATTATCTGCCGATTGCCTACTTGCGTGGCTGTTTGCAGTGCGGCTTTTGTTTGCCGCCACGCCCCCCATGCGATGCGCAAGAAAAACGACGGAAAGAGTGGATTATTGCCTTATTGCTATTATTTGACGCGAAAAACATACGATAGTTAGGGGGAATCACAATTTGCGGTAAAATGGGCGGAAACACATTTGTTGCATTTTGGTGTAGAATACGCTATTCTGTATAATGGTTCAACGTTGTAGTAGTTTGCGGCAGGTATGGTAAATGAAACATTTAACGAAACGTTATAAGTCAATTAAAAGAGGAGGGGCAATTGCCCTGCTTTTGCTTGCCGTTACGTTTATTGTGCTCTCATCCCTTGTGGGGCACGGCATGACAGGAGATAATCGATCTCTGGCGTTTTCTGAAAACGGTCCATTTTCTGTGGATAAACATTCTGGGGACTTTCTGGAGCAGGAAACGATGTTTGAAGAAAGCCAGGAGTCATTCCGCCGTATTCTATTTATTTTTCTTTTTGCAGTATCACTGACTTTTGTTGTGGCGCGGTTGTTTTTAAAGGCGGCGGGACACCTGCCCGGTAAATCGTTTACGCCTGTTTTTTCCTGCGTTAGGATGAATGCCTGATTCCTTGTGTTTTGCGGTATTTTTTGCAAGGCCTTTTTTGCCTTGCGCATAGAACACAAAGGAAAGGATGGCCAAAGCAATGAACAACACAGCTACCGCTACGCACACGCGCGGCGCCCTGATCGGGGTAAGTGTGTGCCCGGCATGTAAAGTAATCAATAAAATCCGCACATCGGACGAGGTATATGAAGGCAAATGCAAGTGCCAGTCATGTGGGGAAGAGATATCCATTGATAAAGTAATAAAAAAATAAGCAATTGTTGCATTTGATTGTTTATAAGAGTGCAGGATTGACATGTAAAAGCGCTCCGGCTTGCGTATGCGGGCTGGGGCGCTTTGGGTATAAAAGCTTGACGGTGAAACCGCAGTGCCTTGGCGGCAAGCCGGGCAACATGTGTTGCCTGGGGAATTACTGTGCTGTGTAGAGGCGCGGGATTGCCCGGGGGAGGAGAGCAAACTTTTTTGCCAAGTGGTTGGTATTCTATTCGAAATATTATATAATTATAGGCAGTTAGTAACACAGGATTACAAACACATCAAATTATTATTGAAAAAGAGGCTACTGTTATGAAATTTTATGTTTTGGAAGGATCCTTTGTTGAGAACCACCCCACGGGTGAAGCTTTTAAAAAGGCTTTGGATGCGCATCATGAATATATGGATGTGGGGTTGAAAGATGGCTCTGTCCTTATTTCTGGGCCAAAGGTGGGGGCAAAGGGCGGTGTTATCGTCGTAAAAACAGATGATATCGTTGGCTTTTGCAATAACGACCCGTTTGTGAAGGAAGGCGTGCAGGAATACCGGGTGTCTGAATTTAGCATGTTTGATTGCCAGGATTTTGTTGAAGGCTGGTTTAAGAAGTAAAGAACCCATATGGCTTTTGAGCCGGCGCGGCCATAAATTTTATATGCTGTAAAAAGGCATAAGCTGTGTTGCAGGTTGGGCGGGTTTGTCCTGCTGCAAGCGCAAGCAGGTTGCTTTTGCTTGGGTTTATTGTTGTACTCAATGGGCATATGTATTGCCGGATGCTGTTCTTTTTGATAGTTTTTTCACTGCGATGAAGAAATGGAGATGGGATGGCGCAGACCCGCCCTGCGTGACTGGGGGCGGGTTTTGATGTATAATGAGTGGCAAGAGAAGGACAGGGAGGTAGTTGTATTGAGTATTATTACCATTGTGGGCGCTGGCGTAATGGGATCGGCGATTGGCTTTCCCGCACGGGAAAACGGGAACGAGGTGCGGCTGGTGGGTACCCCGCTGGACAGGGAAATTATAGACCATGCCAAGAAGACGGGCGAGCACCTGACGTTAAAACGCAAGCTGCCGGAGGGATACCGATATTACCAGATTGAGCAGCTTGCAGATGCGCTCTTGGACGCAGACCTATTGGTAAGTGGCGTAAGCAGCTTTGGCGTGGACTGGTTTGAAAAGGAAATACTCACCGTTATTCCGGAATCATTGCCTGTGCTGTGTGTCACAAAGGGGATGCAGGACACAAAAGAGGGGGAGCTGATCCCTTATCCCCGGTTGTATGCGCAGCATTTGCCCGGGCGCAAGCTTTCTATCAACGCGGTGGGCGGCCCATGCACAAGCTATGAACTGGCCGACCACGACCAGACAGAGGTGTGCTTTTGCGGAGACGATATGGAGACGCTGCGCAAAATAAAAGCAATGTTTGAAGGGCCGTATTACCATATTAGCCTTTCCACGGATGTGGTGGGTGTGGAATGCGCTGTAGCAATGAAAAACGCATATGCGCTTGCTGTTACGCTGGCGGTTGGCCTTTCTGAAAAGCTGGATGGCAAGCTGCATTATAATTCACAGGCGGCGCTTTTTGGCCAGAGTGTGCGAGAAATGCGTAGGCTGCTGAAACTATGCGGCGGGCAGGACGACAATATCATTTATGGGGCGGGCGACCTTTATGTTACAGTCTTTGGCGGGCGCACGCGTAAAATCGGCACACTGCTGGGGCAGGGATTGTCTTTTGAGCAGGCGATGGAGGAGCTCCAAGGCGTGACGCTGGAATCCATTGTAATTGCGACCCGCACGGCGAATGCAGTCAAAACGCTGATTGCTATGGGTAAGGTGAAAAAAGAGGAATTTCCGCTATTGCTGCATGTGGATGCGGTGATCAACGAAGGCGCGCCGGTGGATATCCCGTGGGATGTGTTTGAAACGGAATTTGTTTTATAATCAGGATTATTGAAAGGAATTGGAATGAAGCGAATCATTATAACGATACTGTGCACTATATTGGCAGCGGCAATGCTGGCGTCCTGCGCGCCGGCGGCGCAAACGGAAACAAAAGGAGAACCGAATACGGAAGGGCAGCAAAGCGGGGCGAACAGCGAAGGTGCGGTTGTTGCGGAGATTGAGATGGAAAACGGCGGTGTTATTGTGGTGGAACTGGATGGCGACACCGCGCCCGTAACGGTGGAGAACTTTGTGAAGCTGGCAAAGGAGGGCTATTATGACGGGTTGATATTCCACCGCGTGATTAATGACTTTATGATACAGGGCGGCGATCCGGACGGCATGGGCAGTGGCGGGCCGGGATACACCATAGCGGGCGAGTTTTCAAGCAACGGCTGGGACAACAGCATCAGCCATGAGCGTGGTGTGATCAGCATGGCGCGCGGGAATGACCCGGATTCCGCGGGCAGCCAGTTTTTTATTGTGCAGGGCAATAACGCCACGTACCTGGATGGCGATTACGCGGCGTTTGGGCATGTGACACAGGGCATGGATGTGGTGGATGAAATTGCCTCTGTGCAAACAGACGGGCGTGACAAGCCACTGGAAGATGTTGTAATCAAGTCGATCCGTATTTTGGAGTAAGGAGAAAATCATTGGAGCCGAGAGTCCGTTTTTTACCGGATGATTCCGTAGAAGATTCATTGTTGCTGATTGCAGTGATTATTTCGCGTTATGAAGATAAATGGGTGTTTTGTAGGCAGCACGGCAAAACAACTTGGGAAGCCCCGGCCGGGCACAGGGAGCCGGGCGAAACGATTGTACAGGCCGCCAATCGGGAGCTGTTTGAGGAGACGGGCGCGCTGGAATATACGCTTATCCCCATCTGCCCTTATTCCGTGACGATGGAGGGAGAAACAAATTACGGGCAATTATTTTATGCGGACATCCACAAGCTGGGGCCGCTGCCACCCTTTGAAATAGAAGAGGCCGCATTTTTTGAATATGTCCCCTCGCCATTGACCTATCCAGATATCCAGCCCATGTTTATTTTTAAAATAGGCGAAATGCTGGGCAACGGAAAGCTGTGATACTGCGGGCAACGAAAACTAACGGGAAATTAACAAAGCAGCGGCATACGTTGCCGTATCCGCATGGAGTACTGTTTTTACTAAATTTCTTTAAAAAAGGACAGGGCTATCCCCCTATGATGCCGGGCATGAAATCGAGAAGGAAATTGTGCTCGTAGAAGTAAGTGGCGATGGGTGAACCATCCAGAAGATCTGTGAATAAATCGATTCCCGCAGGTGCGGAAATGAGAACGACGGGTATAAGCATCATCAGCGCATACATACCCAAATAGCCGCGCACCAGGCCTACCCCTGCCCCTGCGAGCATATCGCCATGCTTTAAAACGGGAAGGGGCGAGGCAAAGTTGACCGCGTTGATCATCAGCGCAATGATGACGCGTGCCATGCAGTAGATGATCAGGAACGCAAATATATTTACCACGACATTGGCAACAGTGTAATCGAAATAATCACCCACGCGTGTGAGGTCTTGCCCCTCAAAAACAAGGTCTGTCATATTCTGGCGTACCAGTACGTTGAAGGGATATGGCATATTGGCGCCGGACACGATGGTATCAAGCTCCCTGGCGGAAAGCTCGGATACGATGAGGTTGCCGTCCACCTGGTTTGCCAGCCGGGCCGATCCTTCCGTGAAATACCGCAAGAAGCTGTAAAATGAGCTACCCGCGATTGTTTCGGCAAGTGCCGGGCGAAACAAAAAACCCACAAGCCAGCTTGCGATCATGCCCACTGTGTTGCCAATGGAGACGAGAAAGCCTTTGTGCAGCCCCTGCAATATATAAATAGCAATAAGAAATACAAGGAAAGCGTTGATTAAACTCATTTATCCTCCGTAATGCTTCAAGCAGCTTATAATACCAAGACGGAGCGGCAGGCGTAATTGTTCCGCCGCCCGCGATTTTTTTGTATCAGCCAACAAGTTAAGTTGGTATTACTGCAACGCCATGATGTAGCTTTTTTGCTGGTCCCACAGCACTGCGTAATTATCAGAAAGCTGCTTTACCTTTACAATCTGCGAATCTGTGGCAATCGTGCGCTCCAGCTTGCCGTCTTGCAGGTAGACATATACATTATCCGCAGAAAAGGCATATAGCCGGTCTTGTGTGACGGCTACGGAAAACACGCCCTGCGGCACACGAATGTGTATGTCTGTAAGGTCTGCTGTGCACAGGCGCACTGCCTCTACCTCCTGTACGCCCGAACGCGGCACATAGGCAAGGCGGAAGGAACCTGTCGTCACGCTTTGTGCGGCGGGCCTCCAGCCGTAGACCTGTTGCTCGGCCTGCTTTTCACCAAAATAGGTATAAGAGGAGATAGAATTTGTGCCGCTGGCAAATATGGTGCTGTCCGTCACATAAACAGACTCCACAATCTGGGTATTGATCATGATGTTGAAGGTCATGCTGCCATCTGTTTTATAAACATTGATATAAGAAACCGGCAGTACATTTGCCGTGTCCAAAGAAAGCACCCAGAACATATCCGTGTCGCCATAAAAATCAAAATCAATAACCTGGCGGGTGCTGCCCATGGAAACCTGCCCTGTTTGCTCTCCGTTGGTATTAAAAATGGAAACAAGGTGCTGTGTTGCTCCTGTTTCCTCTGCGACGCCCTGCGTTAATACAGCAAGAGCCTCCACACCAATCGCCGCATCCATAATTTCCGAGTCTATGGAAGTGGTGAACATTTGCTCCTTGGAATAGTTCATTACCTGCATTGTTTTGCCGGAATAATTGCAAATAAGCGCCGGAGAGGTTACCGTTTTGGATTCGGTCATCTCCAGCGTGAGCTGCCATTGCTCCACGCCGTCTTTGTCCAGCAGATAAAGCGTGTCACTTTCGTTATATAAAATACCATTTTTATTGGCAAAAATCGCATCCGGCATGTATTTATCCATGGAACTGATATTGCCCGACATGGAAAATACAGGGATTACGCCCAGCAAAAAAAGCAGGGCAACCACACCGGCTGCCGCCGCAGCAGCTATAATAATGAATATCGTGCGCATTCTTGCCTTCTTACGTTTAGACGGCTTCAAATACATGTTTTTTCTCCACACATACTTCCGATTTTCCCACAATCAAAGACATTATACCACAAATCCTGTATTCATAAAGTATAATATTTGATATAATAGGCCTATAATACTGTTTTCAAGTGCAACTGTCAAATGAGGTGACACAATGAAGATTACAAAAATGCACGGGCTGGGGAACGATTTTATCCTGACAGAAGAGGTCATGCCCGATTATAGCACAGCAGCACAGGCGCTTTGCGCCCGGCGGCTTAGTGTGGGCGCGGACGGCCTTGTTGTTGTTTCCCCTTCTACAGCAGCGGATGTCCGGATGCGTATTTTTAACGCGGACGGCAGCGAAGCGGAAATGTGTGGCAACGCCATTCGCTGCTTTGCGCGGTATGTGCACGACCGTGGAATCGTGAAAACAGATATGATGACGGTGGAAACGCTGGCGGGGATTATGAAGCCGCAGCTGTTGCTGGAGGATGGCGCTGTTGTGGGTGTGCGCGTGGATATGGGCAGGCCAGAGCTTGCGCCGGAGAAAATTCCTGTTTTAACAGATACGCCACTGGACTTTGAAGTAACGGCTGATGGGCGGCGGTTTAACGCTTCCATTGTGCTGATGGGTGTGCCGCATACCGTGTTGCTTTGTGACGGGTTAGATGAGATTGACATAGAAAAGATCGGCTCGGAAATTGAAACGAACCCTTTGTTCCCACGCAAGACAAACGTAAATTTTGCGGAGGTAACAGCAAAGGACGCTGTCCGCGTTCGCACATGGGAGCGTGGCGCGGGGCGCACGCTTGCTTGTGGCACGGGAGCCTGCGCTACGGGCGTTATTGCCCGAGCAAAAGGACTCGTGGATGATACGGTAAAGATTTTGGTGGAGGCTGGGGAGCTTTTGATAGAGAATATGCCGGATGGGCGCGTGTTTATGACCGGCCCGGCGGCCTATGTATTTGAAGGCGTAACGCTTTGAACATTTGCGTGGAAAATCACATAAAGAAGCTGGGTTGCTGGTTTCGGAAAACGGGCAAGCCGATCTACCTTGTGGGCGGCGTTGTGCGCAATTCCCTGCTTGGGCTTGCGGTGCACGACATAGACGTGTGCGCGGCAGTGCCGCCACAGGGTGTGAAGAAAATAGAGAACGCGGCGTTCCACGTGGCGGAACGTTCTTATGGGCTGGGTACCGTGGTGGTTACGCAGGGGGATTACAGCTATGAATACACGGCGTTTCGCCGTGATAATTATGGGCGCGGTGGCGCGCACCGTCCGGAGGCAGTCTGCTTTACGGAGAGCATGGAAGAAGATGCGTTGCGGCGTGATTTTACAATAAACGTGCTGTATGCGGAAACTGGGGGCAAAGTGATAGATCCGCTGAGGCATGGCCTTGCGGATTTGCAGGCGCGTGTGCTGCGGATGGTGGCAAAGGATACGCTCGGTGAAGACGCGTTGCGCATCCTGCGGTTGGTGCGCTTTGCGACGCAGCTTGGGTTTTCCATAGACCCGGAAACATGGGAAGCGGCACATGAAAACATAGACAAGCTGTCAGGTCTTTCGCGTGAACGCATACGGGACGAATTTTTTAAAATATTGCTGGCGGATGTGCCATATGGAAACCGGGGCGGTGTTCTTGCGGGGCTGCACCTGCTGAAGGAGCTGGGGGCTTTTGCATACATCATCCCGCGGCTTATGGACGGCGACGGGTTTGTGCAATCGGCAAAATATCATAAATACGATGTGATGGAGCATAGCCTGCGCGCCTGTGCGGCGGCTCCGCCCGATCTTGTGGTTCGGCTGGCGGCGTTGCTACATGACATCGCAAAACCTACAGTCTATAAGGAAGACGGCAACCTGTACCGCCACCCGCAACAGGGCGCGGATATGGCGGGCGAAGCATTGCGTGGCCTCCACGCGGATAATAAACTGGTGCAGGAAGTGCAGCAGCTTGTGCAGGCGCATATGTTTGACCTCGACAACACCGCTCGCGAAAAAGCCGTGGCGCGCATGATTGTGAGGCTTGGCCCGGAGCAGTTTGCTCGCCTGTGCGACCTGCGGGAAGCTGATTTTGAAGGGTCAGGCATGGGAAATAAAGCGGCAAGCGCGCAAAAGTGGAGGGAGGCCTTGCGGCGTATGCGGCAGCAGGGAGCACCCCTTGACAGGCGGCAGCTTGCGGTCACCGGTAACGACCTGATGAGAGAGCTTGGGATTGCCCCGGGACGGCAGATAGGCGACCTACTTTTGGCCTTGCAGGCGTATGCAATAAAAAAACCAAAACAAAACAACTACAAAAGTTTGATTAGATGTGCTAAAATGATGTATACTGGTAGGACGGTCAGGAAAAGTCAAGGGCGGTGAGCCTTGCTTTATGATTCCGGAAGCTGGAGGAAATGAAACGTGTTTGAGCAAATCGGTGCAAATAATTTTAAAAACAGGCAACATACAGGCGCATATGCTGAAATAGAATTTGATACCTATGTGGAGTTTAAGGGCAAGGAAGAGGTTCAGTCCATCAACACCACCGTCCATTATTATGAGGCGGGTGAGGGCGAGCCGCTTATTTTGGTGCATGGCATTGGGCAGTCCACTTATGCCTGGCGCAAAAGCTTTGAAGAGCTGGCAAAGAATTACCATGTATTTGCCCTGGACCTGCCCGGGCATGGTTTTTCCGGTAAGCCGGAAATGAGCTACAGCATAGAGGAATTTGCACTTGCTTTAGAAGCGTTTATGAATACCCAAAAAATTGTATCCGCTTATCTTTGTGCGTTTGGCGAAGCAACCGGCTATGTGCTGGATTTTGCCGAGCACAACGCCGACCGGGCAAAGGGCATTATTTTGATCTCACCCGTTGTATCGGGTGGCGGTGGATTGTTAAAGGGCCGGGGTGCTGTTTCTGTTTTTGGCTCGGTCGCGTCCAAGATGGTGGTGAACGCGCAGGCGGTGCGTGCTGCGCTGGAGGATTGCTATTTTGACCGCACGCTTGTGACAGATGAGGTGGTGGAGGAATATTACGGCGGAATTGCCGATAAAGATTTCCGCATTATTTCCCGCCTGTGCATGAATAACTATTTTGATACGGAAGTGATTAATTCATTAGGCGCGGTGCGCTGCCCCATACTGGTGCTTGTGGGTGGCGATGATAAAATAACCGGAGGCCCGAACTCTGACTTTTTAAACCTGAATCTGAACAATGGCAGCTTTTTGACCATTCGCAATTGTGGCTATTTGGTGCAGGAGGAAAAATCTGAAAAAACGCTGGAGGCAATACGCACATTTTTAAAGCAACTGAGCGAATAAAAAACAGGGGAGCGCTTGTTGTTTGCAAAACAGAAAGAGCAGTTGAAGCATGATACGTTTTTCCGTGGATGAACAGGCTTTTACGCCTGTTCCTACTGTTTTCTTAAAAAAATATATGTGTGATGCACCCGAAGAATACGTGCGGGTGTATTTATACGGCCTTTGCCTGGCACATTCGGGCGGGCAGATGGATGTGGTGAAAATAGAAGAGCAGCTTCACCAGACGTCTGTCGAAATTTCCGCTGCACTGGAATATTGGGAAAGCAAAGGGTTTGTACGTTCTAAAAATACTGCACGCGGCACAACATATGAATTCCTGACCAGCCAAACGGTGGAAAATAGACCGCCGGAGGGCAAAAAGGTAAAAGCGGATGTTTATGAATACCAGGGCTATAACAACATGCTGAGCACCATATTAAAGCGCACACTTTCCGCCTCTGACCTGCAAAAGATATATGACTACTCGGAAGTGTTTGGCCTAAGTCAGGATGTGGTGATTACCATGGTGGAATATTGCGTTTCCTCCCGCGGGCCTACGGTCAGTATTGCATATATGGACAAAGTGGCGCAGACATGGGCAGAGGAAGGCATAGACTCGCGGGAAAAAGCGTTGCAGCGCGTGGAGGATTACAAAACACTTTCAAGCGGTGCGCGGCTGGTGATGAAGCAGATGGGGCTTATTGGTAAATCGCCCGGAAAAACAGAGCTCGACTATTACAACAAATGGACAGAGAAATGGGGATTTACACAGGAGTCGGTGCTATATGCCATGCGTGGGTTGGAGTTTGCCAAGGACCAGCCGTTTAAATACTTGGACGCTGTGCTCCGGAACCTGTATGAGAACGGCGCAACCACGTCGCGTAAGATTAACGAATATAACACCGCCTACGCAAACCGGCGTAACAACTTGAAAGAAGTGCTATCGGCGCTGGATTATTCACGGCTCACGGTGCAGCCCAAGCACGAACGGTTTTATGACGAATGGGAAAAGGCGGATATTCCGCATGCCATCATATTGCTTGCCTGTGAATACACGGCAAAGAACGGCAGCCGGAAATTTGAAACCGTGGACACGCTTTTAAAGGATTGGCAAAAGCAGGGTATTACAGGTGAGGACGATGTGAAAAAATATATCCGCAGGCAGGATACGCTGGAGCGGCGCATTAAGCAGGTTTATGACTGCGCGGGCATCAAAAAGCAAATTGGCGACGCGGATATGACGTTTTACGAAAATTGTATCAAGCAAAACAAGATGAAGCATGATGTTTTGATGTACGCGGCGGAGATCAGTTCTATTGCGAATGAACCGGCGGCGTTTTTGCGCAAGGTGCTTGCCGACTGGGCAAAGGCGGGCGTGACCACACTGGATATGGCAACGGCGCAAAACCTCTCCCATTACGCGCGTGATATCAAGAATAACAAAAAATCGTTTGAGCAGCATAACTATACAAAAGACGATCTTGACCGGCAAAAGCAAAACGCTCTGAAAAAACTGGAAGAACTGGATGGCTAAAAGAAATATAGCGGATGTTTTTTCCGACTTCCGCTCCAACAGCATAGCGGCGGCGCACCGGTATGAGCAGGCGTGCGCGCAAAACAGCGACCTTGCCGCCATACGGGAGCAGATACAGCAGGCGGGCCTTGCCAAGCTGGAGTGCGCGCTCACCGGTAAATCCGAGCAGCCTTACGACATAGAACTGGAACGGCTTGCCGCGCGGGAAAAAGAGATTTTACAATCACAGGTGGCGGCGCCCCGTTATCGTTGTGAGGCGTGCCGAGACACAGGGGCAATTGGCAGTGAGTATTGCACCTGCCTCCTTGATCTGCTATATCTTGAATGCTATAATGCGGTGGATATTGAAAGTTCTCCAATTTCGTTCAATACGTTTGATTTTTCCGTTTATGAGGATGAAGTGGTATTGCCAAACGGCAGAACGCAGCGCCAGTGGGCAGAGCTTTTTGTGAAACACGCAAAAAAATATGTTGATGATTTTCCCAAGACAAGCAAGCAGAATATATTGATTTCCGGCAAAGCCGGCCTGGGAAAATCCTATTTGATGTATGCGATGGCAAAATACGCGAAGCAGCGAGGCATCGATACGCTGCTCATGCGCGCCAATGACATGTTCTCGTTGTTTCACGCGCACCGAATGGGTGAGGAGATTGACCTTGCGTACATGCACGGCGCCAAGCTGTTGCTGGTGGACGACATCGGCACAGAGCCCATCACACAAAATGTGAGCAACGAGTACTTTTATGACCTGATCGACCGGCGGCTGAGAAACGGGCTGCACACCGTGTTTGCAACCAATGTGAATGACCTACAAAAGCGGTATGACGACCGCATCTCCTCGCGGCTGCAGTCAGATAACGACTGCCTGCAGTTTTTCTTTGACGGGCAGGATTTAAGAATAGACAAATCATAACAATGGAGGTTGTTATTATGAATTTTAGATACTACATTCCCACGAAGATTGTTTTTGGCAGCGGCAGGCTTGATAAGCTAAACAAGCTGGACCTGCCCGGAAAAAAGGCGCTTATCGTTACTTCCGGCGGCAAGTCCGTGAAGGCAAACGGTTATCTTGAGCGCTTGGAAAAACAGCTTGATATGGCGGGTGTCGGGCATGTTCTTTTCGACAAGATATTGCCAAACCCCGTGAAAAGGCATGTGATGGAGGGCGCAAAGATGGCGCGCGACAACGGCTGTGATTTTGTGATTGGCCTTGGCGGCGGCAGCCCTATCGATTCATCCAAATCCATTGCCGTTATGGCAACAAACGATGGTGATTATTGGGATTACGTGGTTGGCGGCTCGGGCAAGGAACAGCCCGTAAAGAACGACCCGCTGCCCATTGTGGCCATCACCACAACCGCCGGCACAGGCACAGAGGCAGACCAATGGACGGTGATTACAGATGAAGATACCAATGAAAAAATTGGGTTTGGCTATGAAAAAACATTCCCCACTCTTGCGATCGTAGACCCGGAGCTGATGCTTACCGTGCCGCCCGTGCTCACGGCATATCAGGGCTTTGACGCGCTTTTCCACAGTGCGGAAGGCTATATTGCGTCGATTGCAAGCCCTCTGGGCGACATGATGGCGCTGGAATCCATCCGCCTGATTGGCAAGAGCCTTGCCGCGGCGGTGAAGGATGGTAAAAACCTGCAGGCGCGCGAGGATGTTGCATGGGCAAATACACTGGCGGGTATGGTAGAAGCCATCAGCAGCTGTATTTCCGAGCACGCGATGGAGCATCCGATGAGCGGGCATCACCCCGAGCTGCCACATGGCGCCGGGTTGATCATGATTTGCGAATCTTATTTCTCCACGATTGTGGATAGCCATGCCTGCGACGAAAAGCTGGTAAATATGGCAAAGGCGCTGGGCAAAAAAGACGCGAAAGACCCGAAGGATTTTGTGGCGGCGCTTCAATGCCTGCAAAAAGCCTGTGGGGTAGATAATCTCAAAATGTCTGATTATGGCATTACAAAAGAGGAACTGCCCGCGCTGGCAAAAGCGGCTCGCGATACAATGGGTGGCTTGTTCGATCTTGACCCCACAACGATAACACAAGAAGATGTGGTCAGGATTTATGAGGAGTCTTATAAATAAAGATAGAAAGATTAAGAATATGAAAAACCGCGGATTCGAGCTGTGTGTGAAGCCGCGGTTTTTGATTGTGATTTTTTATATGTGGAAGCGTTTTTTAATCTCCCCATAAGCGCGGCGTACCGCAAAGCGCAGCAGGCCGAGTATCGTAAGTCCGCTGGCGAAGGTACACAAGGCCATGGGGATGGCAGCGTGTGTAACCCCGGTGAAATAAAAGATAAATGGCAAAAAACCGAGCAGCACAAATACAACTGCGTAGACAAGGTTGTCGCGCCACTGGGATTTGTGGATGTAAGAATAAACGTCGATATAAGCAATGGCCGCGATGAGCAGGAAAGGCAACACATATTCATAAGACCACCCGTGCCAGCCAAACACAAAATCATATGCCAGAGCAAGCCCCATAACGCCCAGAATCTGGAACAGCACCTTGGCACCCACATGCATATCCGATATAATTGTAATGCGAACCAGTATCCACACATAAAGTATGGGTGCAGCCACCAGCAAAAACCACGGCGTACCGTTGAACACCAGCAGGTTTAAAATCACACTGCCGCCAATGAACAGAAATGTTAAGAAAAGAAACAGGTCGGTCATAAACGTGCGGCGGTCAATATAGTCCTTTTCCACAACGTCGGGATATAGGCCGTTTGGCTGGGGCGAAGATGTCAAAACCTTGCCGCAAAGCGGACAATGGTGCAGGCTGTCATCCACATACACATTGCATTCCTCACAATAATTCATAGTGTTTTGCTCCATTCATTGCCACGAAGCTCCACATGAAGCCCGGCTTCTTTGGAAAAATGCTCAAAAAACAGGCGGATGATCCCTGTTTCCTCTATGCCTCGCGCAAATGTGATCACCATTTTGTCGTTATAAGAAACAACGACGCAGTTGAGCGGGTTCAGGTCGCTCACTCCCAGCATGTAATAAACATTTTTGATATGTTTTTTCATGGCGGAAGGGAATTGTGTGGTTTTCAGGTTGGAAAGCAGCATGGTGTAACATCCTTCGCCATACAGGCGGTAGGTGTTTGACACCACCATGTTTTTCACAAATAATGGTGTGATGCGGATAAATGGGTTTTTTTCAAACTTTACGTTTTTGTTGATTTTGGCACGGATTTCGCCTTCGGTTAATCCCTCTTTCAGTTGACGGGATACCTCCTCCAAAATCACATCAAATGTTACCTGGCCTTCCAGCACCATGCCCACATTGGCAAAAGAAACAAAATTGCGCAGGGTATTGGAGGGAAACATGCTCCGCAGGTCAACCGGCACAGAAATGACTATGGGATGTTTTTCTTTTTTAAATTCAAGGCCTTGGTCTTTGTAGATACAATAAATAAGGAGCGCCGCCACATACGCGGAGACTGTAACGCCCTTTTTTTTGACCACCGCAAGGAATTCCTTTAAATCCATTACGCCGTGCGTAGCGAAAATAACATTGTCGCTGAGCGCGGTGCCCACCACATGATAGGCGACGGGCTGCTTTAAAGCAAGGTGATCGCCCTTTGGCTCGTAATAGGTGTTAAAGCTGTTTTCCAGCTCGTCGGCCGGCACCTTTCCGTCCGCCGCAAGCACCATGCCTTCCGCGTCCATGTCGCAGCCTTTGAGTATAAAATACTCATACATCAACGTTTTTAAGAATTCAATTGCCCCCGCACCGTCCGCAAGCCCGTGGAAACACTCCATGATTACATTTTTTTTGTAATACATGACGTTAAACAAAAAACCGTTGTTGATAAAATCCTTTAAGCGCCTGCAGGGAAACCGGTTGTCCTCCCTCACAACAGGCAGGGCGTTGTTTGGCTCAAAATAATACCAAAAAAGGCCGCGCTTTAATGTGACGCCAAAGGATGGAAAACGCGGCATGATTTTAATAAGCGCCTGTTGCAGCAGGTCTTTGTCCACATCCTCGTACAGCTCCAGATTTAGGCGGAAGGTTGTGTTGTTATGTGTTTGAGAAATGGACGGGTAGATTTTGGCAGCTGTATCCAGCTTGAACCAGCTATCATTTTGCGGCATATGGTGTCCTCCTGCTTGTTCTTTAATAATTATAACTCAAAAAAGCGGGAAGAAACACTGCTTTGTTGCTTGCAGGTGTAAATAAACTGTAAATATTAGGTTTTTTATTGTAAGAGAAATTAGATGGTTTTTATTCGGGCGCTTGGTTTTTTGTTAAACACATGAAGAAGTACTCAGACTATGGCATAGATTGGAAGGGCCTTGTAAAATGGGGAGGCAATGCGAGAGAAAACCTCTGCGGCAGCGCTTACTAAAACGCATTGAAAAAGATGTGGACAAAAAGAAAATTGCGGCGGAAAGGGTTGCGTTAGCAGGAAGGCTATAGTATATTGGGATTTAAAGGCATTTGGTTGACTTTTCAAATGAAAACTCAAATAGCATTTGACAAACGGAGGACGTTGCGATATAATATAAACCACAGAATACTTTTTAAGGTGATTTTAAAAACAAAGCAAAACGTTGTGGGTTTTGCAAAAGAAAACTCCATTTTACATTTGAAAACTAGCGGAACGAAAAAAAGAAAGATGTTTTTGGGCGTATTGTATTTATGTGCCCAACCGAAAATATAGAATTCTCAGTACAATTATGTACGGCAATGCTTTGGAGGAGGTAATAGAATGAAGTACTATCTTGAACAGGACAATATTAAGACAGGCAATACTTTTATGGACAGGGAAGTTGTAAGAAGCAAAAGGATGGATACCCTGAGGAACCTGCTGATTGACGCAACACCGATGATCGATTCGGACAGGGCGTGCCTGGTGACGGAAGCCTATAAAAAGAATCTTTCCGAGCCGATTGAAGTGAAGCGTGCGCTGGCGTTTGAACATGTCTTAAAAAACATGAAGATTAACATTCTGGACGGCGAACTGATTGTGGGCAGCCTGGGTAGCAAGCTGCGTTGCGCGCCCATTTTCCCGGAGTTTAACATGGACTGGGTGATTGAAGAGCTGGATGGGAAACCCTTCCGCCCAGAAGACCGCCCGGGGGATCGTTATGAAATTACGGAAGAGGATGAAAAAAATATCCGCGAAATCTATAGCTTCTGGAAGGGCAACGACCATTATTCGCGCTGCCAGGCTGTAATGCCCAAAGAGACGGAGCTTGCCAAGCAGATGGCGGTGACAGATTCCGAGTGGCTGATGATTGGCGGCGACGGGCATCTTACGGTAGACCTGAAAATGGTGGCAGAAAAAGGCCTGAACCACTTTATTGAAAAAGCGGAAGCGAGACTGAAGGAACTTGATCTTTCCGACCCGGACCAGATGGTGCAAAGGCCGTTCCTGGAATCCGTAAAAATTACGTGTGGCGCGGTGATTGCGCTGGCAAAACGGTATGCCGACCTTGCGCGCGAGCAGGCGAAAACTGCGGACGCGGTGCGCAAGGAAGAGCTGCTGAAAGTTGCGGAAGTATGCGAATATGTGCCGGGCAATCCTGCAAGAAGCTTCCACGAAGCGGTGCAGGCGCTGTGGTTCATCAACCTCACGCTGCAAATTGAAAACAATGGCCATTCCATTTCTTTTGGCCGGTACGACCAGACACTGATTGATTTTTACAGAAAAGACATAGATGCGGGCGTGATCACATACGAAGACGCGCTGGAGCTTGTGGAATGCGTTTTCCTGAAAATGTACCAGTTGCTGAAAGTAATCAGCTGGGACAACACAAAGGCGTTTGCCGGGTACCAGCTGTTCCAGAACTTCACGGTTGGCGGGCAGGATAAAAACGGCAAAGACAGCACAAACGAGCTTTCCTTCCTGGTGCTCCATGCCCAGGCGGCGATTGCACTCAATACGCCCTCCATCTCGCTGCGCTACCACAACAGGATTTCCGAGCGCCTGTTGTTTGCGTCATTTGACGTAGTGCGCATCGGCGGTGGGCAGCCTGCTATGTATAGCGACGAGGTATACATCCCCGCCCTTGTGAACAGGGGCATTCCGTGGGAGGACGCGGTGAACTATTCCATCGTGGGTTGCGTGGAAGCGATTGTGGAAGGCAAACAGACAGGCCGCCCCAACGGCGCGGGCTTTGTAAACTTTGGCAAAATTGTTGAGCTTGCCATGAACAACGGATCAGACCCCAAGACGGGTATCACAATGAAAAAGGGCACGGGCGACCTCTCCACCTTCAAGGATTTTGATGAAATGTATGAAGCGTTTAAGGAACAGGTGCGCTACTTCCTTAAGCTGCAGGTGACAAACGATAACCTGATTGACCGCCAGACGGAGCTTGGTATTGCGGATCCATATGTATCGGCGCTGGTGCACGACTGCATAGCGCGCGGCAAGGTGATGAAAGCAGGCGGCGCGATTTATGACTATGCGGGCCCGCTTTATGTTGGCGTTGCAAATATCGGAAACTCGCTTGCGGCTGTGAAGAAGGTTGTGTTCGAAGACAAGAAAATCACAGGCGCGCAGTTGAAGCATGCCATTGATACAAACTATGAAGACATGACGACGTCGCCGACCGGCCCGGAAATCCAGAAGATGATGCTGGATGCACCGAAATATGGCAACGATGATGATTATGTGGATGATATCATGGTGGATTCCTTCCGCTTTGTATGCGAAGAGACCGCTAAATATCATACGACAAGGCACGGACGTGGCCCAATTGGCGGCACATGGCAGCCTTCCACGAGTTCTGTTTCCTCCAATGTGCCCATGGGGCAGGCTTGCGGGGCAACACCCGACGGCAGGAAAGCCGGCGAGCCGCTGGCGGATACCTCCTCCCCCATGCATGGCACAGATACGCACGGCATCACGTCATCGTTGAAGTCTGTTGGCAAGCTGCCTACAGTGCTTGTTTCCGGTGGCCAGTTGCTGAATATAAAAGTAATGCCTGCTTCGTTGGAGCCGGGCCCCGGCCTCAAGAAGCTGGTGGATGTAATCCGGACGTATTTCAGCGATTTCAAGGGAATGCATGTGCAGATTAACAGTGTGTCTGCAGAAACGCTGAAGAGCGCACAGGCAAGCCCCTCCGAATACAAAGACCTGATGGTTCGCGTAGCGGGGTACAGCGCACTCTTTACGCCGCTTGACAAAGCGTTACAGGACGACATCATCGAGCGCACAGAGCACGCGGTATAAACTAGCGACAATAGGATAGGAAAGAAAATTATGATAAAACGAGCGTTTAAAAAAGATAATGCGGCCAACCTTTGCGATGGCAAAGGCACGGCTGTGATGGAGCACTGGCTTGTGGGCGAAGAATTAAGCCCGAATTTTACCCAGTATTGCACGGTGACACTGGAGCCGGGCGCTTCTATAGGCGACCATGTGCATACAGGTGAGGCGGAGGTCTACCACATTATATCGGGCACGGGCGATTATAGCGACAACGGGACGGTAGAGAAGGTTGGCCCCGGCGATGTGATGATCTGCTATGCAGGGGAGTCGCACGGCGTGGTAAACACCGGCACAGAGGATTTGGCTTTCCTCACGGTTATTGTGACAAGCTGACGCCAAGTGTATTAGTAAAAATGTCTTGCGAGGACTGGCGAGGCTGATGAATGGCACAGGTGCGCGGGAGCGGGGCTTTTTCAGCCCCGCTCGGCATCTGGATTATGGTGAAATGGCATATGTTTTTTATAAAAGACGGCAACGGGAGGGCGGCCTGTCAATTGGGTTGTTTTGTTGCCGGTAAGGAGTGGCATACAAATTGTTTTGGAGCGATAAAATAGAGCAGGAAGTGCATGGTGTTGTGTTTAACATAGAGAAATACCATGTGCACGACGGCGAAGGAATCAGGACAAATGTATTTTTAAAGGGGTGCAACCTGTGGTGCCCGTGGTGTTGCAACCCGGAATCGCAGGCATTTGAACCGCAAATTGCGGTGCATGAGAATATCTGCACGCGCTGTGGCTTGTGTGTGGGCTATTGCCCGCAGGGTGCGATTTCGCAACAGGAAGACGGCAGGGTGGTGACGGATAAAAAGAAGTGCACGCTTTGCGGCGTGTGCGAGGAGCGCTGCCTTCAATCGGCACGTGAGCTTTATGGCGAGGAAATGAGCGTTGCCGAGGTAATAGCTAAGGTGGAGCAGGACAGCGCCTACTATAAAAACTCGGGCGGTGGGCTTACCATCTCGGGCGGCGAGCCGTGTATGCAGGTGAAGTTTGCCAGTGAGCTGGCGCAGGCCGCGAGAAGAAGGTATATCCATGTGGCGATGGAAACGGCGGGTGCCGTTCCGTGGGAAGACATGTGGGAAGTGGCACAATATGTGGACGATATTCTGTTTGACATGAAATTCTCGGACGACGAGGGATTTGCAAAGGTGTCTAACCTGCCGCTGGAAATGGTAAAAGAAAATATGAAAAAACTGGTGGAAAACGGCAAGCACGTGATTATGCGTTGCCCCATCATCCCGGGCTATAACTACACGCCCGAGCATTTTGATAATATCGCAAAATGGGCGGGAGAGCTGGGGATCAAGGATATTGACCTCCTTGCGTTCCACCAGCTAGGGAAATATAAATACGATTCGCTGGAAATGGGGTATGGCCTGACAGAGCAAAAGGACATCAAGAAGGAAGACCTGGAGCCATACAAAGAAATGCTGATAGCAAAAGGATTTAACGCAGGAATAGGTGGTTGATTGTGAGAGCTACGGATTGTTTTTTGGGAATTGACATGGGCACCAGCAGCGTCAAGGTGGGGATTTTTAAGCCTGATGGCACGCCGCTGGCATATGCAAATGCAGAATATCCGTTGTACACGCCAAAATCAGGATGGGCGGAGCAAACGGTGGAGGATTGGTGGAAGGCCATTTGTATTGGTGTGCGCGAGGTTGTGGAAAAGAGCGGCGTGAAGCCTGCCGATATACTGGGCATAGGCTATGATGCTACCTGCTGCACAGTGATGTTTGCCGACAAGGAAATGAATGTGCTGCGTCCTGCCATCATGTGGATGGATATGCGGGCGAGCAAGCAGGCCAAGGTGATGACGGCGACGGGCAACGACGCATTAAAATATAATGGGTTTGGAAACGCATCGGCGGAATCCATGCCCGCAAAGGCCTTGTGGGTGAAGGAGAATGAACCGGAGCTTTATAGTAAAGCAGAGCATGTGTTTGAATGCACTGATTGGTTGACATATAGATTGACAGGAAGGCTGACGGCCAGCATCGACACGATAAGCCCGCGCTGGTATTACAACCGCGAAGAGGGCGGTTGGCCAGAGTCTTTCTACAGCGAGATTGGCCTACTGGATGTACTGAAAAAATTCCCGGATGAGATTCTGGACATGGGTACGCTGGTGGGCGGCCTTTCAAAAGAGGCGGCGGCTGACCTGGGGTTGGTGGCAGGTACTCCCGTGGGTGAAGGCGGCGCGGATGCGTTTGTGGGCATGATTGGCCTCAATGTGGTGAAGGCGGGCAGCATCGCGCTTATCACCGGGTCGTCGCATTTGGCGCTGGGGCTTACGGAAAAGGAAATGCACAGCAAGGGTATGTGGGGTGCGTATCCGGATGCTGTTGTTCCCGGCCTGTATCTTGTGGAGGGCGGGCAAACATCTTCCGGCTCCATTGTGAACTGGCTCAAGGAAAACTATTGTGGCAATATCGCGCAAATTGCGACGGCGCAAAACAAGAGTATATATGATATTTTGAATGAGGAAGCTTCTAAACTTCCGGTCGGGTCGGAAGGGCTGGTTGCACTGGATTATTTCCAGGGAAACCGCGCGCCCCATGCCGATCCAGATGTAAGGGGTATGTTCTATGGGCTGTCTTTAAAGCACAAGCCGCAGCACATGTACAGGGCAATTATTGAGTCGATTTGTTTTGGCACAGAGTCGATCATGCAGTCTTTCAGGGAAGGCGGCATGAATCCGGATGGAATTTATATCTCCGGCGGTGCTGTAAAAAGCAGTCTTTGGGTGCAAATGCACGCGGATGTGTGCAACCTGCCCTTTTATATCCCGGAAGTTGTGGAAGCGCCTTGCCTGGGCTCGGCCATTCTTGGCTCCGTTGCATGCGGTGCGCATGAGTCGATCGTCTCGGCTGCGGCATCCATGGTCAAGGTCAAGGAAGTTGTGCAGCCGCGCAAAGAGGTACACGAGGAATATCAGTTTTATTATAAAAAATACGTGGAAGTATATGATATCTTAAAGGACTGGATGCACGATATTACCACACATGAATATTGATTCTGTGGGTGAAGTTGTAGTATAATACCAACTAAGTAATACGTATACATGAATGTAGGGAGAGAAGATTGGCACAAATTTGGGTTTCACTGCTTGGCGCAGACGCCATGCACTATGGAAAAGCAATAGAAGGACTGATGGAAAGCGGCGCGGATTCCCTCCATATTGACGTTTTTGACGGGGTATATGTACGCAATTTAGCGTTCAGCCCCAAAATAGTAAGCGATATCAAAGCAAAATATGATGTGCATGTGGATGTGCACTTGGAACTTTTTGAGCCGGAAAACTATGTGGAAATGTTTTTGGATGCCGGGGCAGACGCCCTTGCTTATCAGGCAGGGACAACGCAGAACAATATTCGGCTGCTGGAGAAAATTCGATCCTATGGAGCGAAAGCTGGCCTGAGCCTGAACCCCTCTACTAATTTTGCAGACTATCAATACCTCACGGACTATATTGATTATATGATCCAGCTGAGTGTGGAGCCGGGCTTTGGCAACCAGATGTTCCAGGCGCAGGCGTTGGAGAAGATTAAAAACACAAGTGAATTGCTGCATAGCCTGGAGGCGGATATTCCGCTGGGTGTGGATGGTTCTGTGAACGAATCGAATGCGGCTGCCCTAAAGCAGGCTGGTGTGGAAATTTATATCATGGGCACGGCAATCACAAACGCGGCAGACCAAAAGGCTGTGGTGGCAAGCTACAAAGAAATGCTTCAATAAAAAAGGCAAAAAACCAGGCCGCCAAAAAGACGGCCGGGACAAATATTTACCATAAAATTAAGAAAGCAGGTGGTTAAAAATTATGGCAAAGATGAAAGCAGCGGTATTTTATGAACCCTTGAACATGAAGGTGGAAGAAGTTGACATTCCTGAAATTGCAGCAAACGAGATGCTTATTAAAGTAAAGGCAGTTGGCATTTGCGGTTCAGACGTTAATTATTATTATGGCAACAGCCCGGTGGGCACGGCGGACGGCAAGGGCCCGTTGATTTTGGGACATGAGACGGCAGGCGTTGTGGAAGACCCGGGTATCCTGGGTGCTACCATGGGCTTTAAAAAAGGTGACAGGGTTGCGGTAAACCCGGTTGCGCCCTGCTTTGGCTGCGTTCCCTGCCTGAGCGGCGAGTTTAACGAATGCGACAATGTAAACGTATACGGCGTAAGCGCGGACGGCGCGTTTGCGGAATACACAAAAGCGACGGCTTCCAATGTTTACAAAATTCCGGATGATATGTCCTTTGAGGGCGGCGGACTGGCAGAGCCTCTTGCCTGTGCAAACCACAGCGCGCGGAAGCTTCACATGCAGCCGGGCATGACGACAGTGGTGTTTGGTTGCGGCGCGATTGGCCTGATGGACGTACAGCTTGTAAGGGCTTGCGGTTCGGGTAAGGTAATTGCCGTTGACGTGGACGATTATAAGCTGGATATGGCGATTAAGCTGGGCGCGGACTACGCGATTAACACCATGGACAAAAATTCCAAGTATTACACAGACAATATCGCGGCAAGGGTAAAAGAAGTGAATGGCGGACGCCTGGCACACAGGGCGCTGCTTCCCACGGGCGCTATGTCCGCATGGCAGCAGGCACTGGAAGTAACAAGGCCGGCTTCCACTATCGTATACTTTGGCCAGCCTTCTTCTGCGGATGCCGTGCTCAATATTCCCGCGTTGGAAGCGCTGCAGATGGACAGGAATATCGGTTTTGCATGGCTTGCGCCGCTCGTTTGGGACAATGTATTCAATGAGTTGGCAAACGGCCAGGTGAAAGTAGACGATATTATTACACACAGGTTCTCGCTGGACGACATTGTGGAAGGCATCAAATTCATGAGGGAGTCCAAGGAAAAGAAGATCAAGGGCATGATGATCATCGACTGATTGCATAGCCTGCATATGCGGCGGCGAAAGCCGCCGCACACGACATAACAAAAAGAAGGGCATTTCCCGAAAGGGGATGCCCTTCCATTACGTTTGTAAACTGGAGTAAAATAGTATAGTATCTTGAAAGATGAAAGGGGAAAGACCATGGCAAAAAAAGTAGAGTATCCGGATTGGAAGTTGGATGGTGAGTATATTGAGAGCTGCAGCTGTGATGTAAGCTGCCCGTGCCTGGTATCTGCGCAAGCACACAACACGATATTGCCGGACTACCTGCCCTGCGATGTTATTTTGACATTTATTATTGATGAAGGGCATTTTGAAAAAGTAGACCTTTCGGGATGTAAATTCATTGTGGCGTTTTCCACGCCCAAGGAGATGTGCCTGAAAAACTGGGGAACGGCATACTATATCGATGCAAAAACGCCTGAGCAGCAAGCAGCGCTTACGCAGATTGTGACGGGTAAGGTGGGCGGCCCCACAGCCGGTATGGCAGACCATACAGAAGAAAACTATGGTGTGCGCCTGGTGGATATTGAATATGAAAGAAAAGATATTTATTCGCGCAAAGTTAACGTGGAAGATATCATGACAGTTAAGATAAAGGCCAAGATTGGTATGCACGATAATTTGCCGATTGTGATGGAAAATGCGAGCGACCTTGCCTATGTTGTGACACAGTCTTATGGCACAGATGTGCGCTACCAGGATCACATGAAAACGATGAACAATACCGGCAGGAACGCGTTCTATGGCCGCTATGTTTGGATTCCGGATTCTCCCATCGGTATCAAATATGACCGGTATGAGAAAACCAAGAAAGCGAAGACGAAATAACACATGGATGGTCAAAAAAGATTGAAATACCCGGCGGGCATTGCCGTCGTTATATTTGGCGTTTTGCTCCTGCTGCTGCTCCTGGTGATTGTACCGGTGTGCGATGGGCAGGTGGAGACCGCCTCGGGCAGCTTTATACCTATGAAATGCCACTGGATGAGCCAGGCAGTGCTGTTGTTTGCCTGCCTGCTCATTTTGCTGGGCATCCTGCTGATGGCATCGGCAGGGCGGGAGACGCGGCTGATGCTCTTGATTGTGACGGCGGCCTGCGCGGTCTGTGTCCTTTTGCTTGTGACTGCGCTGATTGGGGTATGCGGTTCGCCGACAATGCGGTGCAATTATGCCACAAAACCGGCGTTGCAGGTTTTCTCGGTGGTGCTGCTGGTGTTTAGCGGCGCGTCTATCATAAATGTAGCAAGGAAGAAAAAGTGAACCATAAAAAACTGACGGTATTTACACTTGCATTTGAAAATATAAAACGCAACCGTTTTCGCTCTGTTTGGCTGGTGATTTTGGTGGCTGTGTTTGCGTTCGCGATCTTTTGCGGCACGGTGCTCACCGGCAGCCTGGATAATGGCATAAAAACAATGGCTGGACGCGTGGGCGCGGACCTGATGGTGGTGGCGCAGGGCTATGAGGTGGATCTGGAAGACACGCTTCTCAGAAGCGAGCCGAGCACATTTTACCTGGATGGGGAAGTGCTGGAGGGCGTGCGCGGTATAGCTGGCGTGGAGGAGGCCTCCTCCCAGTTGTTTATTGCGTCGTTGGATGCGGATTGCTGCACGGTGCCCGTGCAGCTCATCGGCTATGACCCGGAATCAGACTTCACGATTAAAAATTGGCTGGTGAATGTATGGGATGGCGCGCTTGGGCAGGATGATATTGTGGTTGGCAGCCTGATTCTGGCGGAACCGGGCGACCAGTTGGTGTTCTTTAACAAGGTGTATAATGTGGTGGCCAAGCTGGATGATACCGGCATGGGGTTTGACTCATCCATCTTTATGAACCGGCATGCGGCACAGGTGATGATTGCCGATTCTGGCAGGTTGAGCGCGGACGAGCTGAAGCACAGGGACGATCTGACATCTGCCGTGATGGTAAAGCTGTCGAAAGACGCGGACGCGCAGGAGGTGGCAGCAGCCATCCAAGCGGAATATCCGCAGACAGATGCGGTAGTATCCAGCGACTTTATGCGTGATATTGCCTCGCGCCTGACAGACATCAGCAAGCTGACAATCGGCATTACGGTGTTGCTATGGGTGGTGGCGGTTATGGTGTTGTTCTTTGTGTTTTCTATTGTGATGGATTCGCGAAAGAAAGAGCTGGGACTGCTGATCGCGCTGGGGGCGACCAGGAAAAAGCTGGCGCGCATCATGCTGCTGGAATCATTTGTGATTACCCTGCTGGGTGCAATCTGCGGTATTTTTGCCGCTTGCCTGATTTTGTTCCCGTTCCAGACGCTGATTGCCGGAATGTTGGAGTTGCCTTATCTTTTGCCTTCCGCGCAGGTCATTTTCGCTTATATGATGCTTTCGCTGGGAGTTACGGTAGCGATTGGCCCCATTTCGTCGCTGTCCTTCATCCGTAAGCTGTCCAAAACGGATGTGTACTCTTTGATTAAGGAGAACGATTGATGCTGTTGAATGTGGAGAGCGTGTCGCATATATATAATGAAGGGAAACCCAATAGGTGTGTTGCGGTCAACAATGTTTCGCTGCAGGTGGGGGAGAAGGATTTTTTATGCCTCACGGGTAAATCCGGCTGTGGTAAATCTACGCTGTTCCACATGATTTGCGGGTTGCTGCCTCCCACAAAAGGGAAAATATTGTTCCAGGATAATGATATTTGGCGGCAGGACGAAGCGCAGCTTGCCCTTATGCGGAACGCACAGATTGGGTATATACAGCAGGGGTCGGGGCTTTTGGCAAACTATACGGCGTTTGATAACGTACGGCTGCCCTTTTTTCTGCACAAAAGGGAGGGCGATGGCGCGGAGCGGGCGGCAATGCTGCTGGAGCGGGTTGGCCTTGCGAATAAAGCGGAAAACTATCCGGCGGAGCTTTCCGGCGGGGAACAGAAGCGGGTAGCAATTGTACGCGCACTGATGAACGATCCGGTCATGCTGGTGGCGGACGAGCCGACCGCGGATATTGATGAGGAGTCTACGCACGAAGTGATGCGGTTTTTCTCGGAGCTTGCGCAAGAGGGCATGGCGGTGCTTGTCGCAACGCATGATATGGATATCCTGTCTTATGCGAACCGTGTGTTCAAGATGAAGGCGGGGGAGATCGGAGAAGAGTAGGTTGGAACAACAAATAGCGCAGGGGCAACAGAAAAAAAAGTTTTTGAGTAGAGACCAGTGGGTAATCTTGATCATTGTTGTGGCACTGACACTTGTGGCATGGATCTACCTTGCGGCAAACGGGTCGGACAGCGACATGGCCGGAATGTCTATGGACATGACGGGGGCAAATGATCCCTCCATGGACCAGCAAATGGCAGAGCGCTTGGGGGCGGCGGCATACAAGCCAACCATGCCTGGGTTTTCTATGTTTGTACCTATGTGGATTATCATGTGTATTGGCATGATGCTTCCCACGGCGGTTCCCATGTTTTTCACTTACCATACGGTAAGTAAGCGGAGAGCGCAGGGGGGTAGCGCCATTGGCCCGACCTTGCTGTTTGTCTTGGGATATGTGCTGCTATGGGCGTTGTTTGGTGTTGCGTGCTGGGTTGTGGGTACGCTGATCATTAACCTTGTGGGTGATCTCATCACATCATGGGCAGGGAATACGATTGGGGTTGCCGCCATCTTCCTGTTTGCGGGAGTCTACCAGTTAACACCGCTAAAAAACGCGTGCCTCAAGGGGTGCCAGCATCCGCTGCAATTTGTGATGCATAAATGGAAGGAAGGCATGGGTGGTGCGTTGCTTATGGGGATGCGCCATGGCATTGAGTGTATCGGGTGCTGTTGGGCGCTTATGCTGGTGCTTTTTCCACTGGGCATGATGAACCTGTTCTGGATGGGGATATTTACGATTGTCATGTTCTTTGAAAAAAATGCAAAATATGGAACGATAATAAGCAAAATGGCGGGAGTGCTATTCTTGATTGCTGGCGGGGTACTAATGACTGTTAGTTTGATTGGGATGATGTAAAACAAAAAAAATAGGGATATTTAAGAAAATTTGACAAAAAGCCTTGCTTCAATATTACATTTCCATTAAATTTCTGTTGTCTTTCAAAGACAGTTTTGAAGTTTTTTTGTTGGAATTAGTAAACAATTGATAATTGTGTTGACAAAATGAAGCCGGAATGATATTATCAGTTATAGCAAAATCATTTTGGAGTTGGATAATCCCTAACATATATAAATATAGGATTGGATCTAAAATACAAACATATTTTTAGTGCTCTGGTAATGTAAGAAACATAGATTTTTGTTTAAGGAGTGATTGTGTGAGCGGTAATGAAGTAATATTGCAAATGAAAGACATCAGCAAATCTTTCCCTGGCGTTCAGGCGCTGAGTGGTGTTTCCTATGAGTTGCAAAAAGGGGAAGTTCATGCATTGATGGGGGAAAATGGCGCAGGCAAGTCTACACTTATGAAAATACTGACGGGCGCCTACAAAGAAGATACCGGCGAAATCATTTTTGACGGGGCACCCTTTATGAAAAGGGATGAGCGTACAACGCTTTCGGCTGGCATCGCAATGATTCACCAGGAGCTGAGTTTTGTTCCTTACCTTACGATAGCGGAAAATCTTTTCCTGGGTAGGGAAATCATGAAAAGCGGCGTGCTGGACAAGCGCCGGATGAATGAATTGGCAGGTGAATGGCTGAAAAACTTGGGGGTGGATCTCGACCCCAAAAGAAAGATGAACTCGCTGATGGTTTCCGAGCAACAGATGGTGGAAATCACAAAAGCGGTTTCTTACAACGCGAAAATCATTATTATGGATGAGCCTACATCCGCAATTACAGACAGGGAAGTTGAAAAGCTGTTTGGCACGATCCGCGACCTGAAAGCAAAGGGTGTTGCAATCGTGTATATTTCCCATAAAATGGATGAAATATTGCAGATCAGCGACCGTGTAACTGTGTTCCGCGATGGGGAGCTTATCAGCACAAATGACGCAAAAGACATTACGATGGACCAGATCGTAATTGATATGGTGGGCCGCGAGCTTACTGAAGTATATCCGGAAAAAGAACATAATCTGGGTGAAGAGATGCTGCGCGTAGAGGGATTGAAGCGCGAGGGCGTCTTTAATGATATTTCCTTTACAGTGCACCGTGGCGAGGTGGTTGGATTTGCCGGGCTGATGGGCAGCGGCAGAACGGAGACCATGCGGTGCATCTATGGCCTGGATAAGCTGGACGCGGGAAAAATATTCATACAGGGCAAGGAAGTAGCAATTAAGCATCCGAGGGATGCGATTAAATATGGCATTGGCCTTGTGAATGAGGACAGGAAAGGCGTGGGGCTGTTGCTCCCGCTGTCCGTAAAGCATAACCTGACACTTTCTAATCTGGACAAGTATTTTAAATCGCCGATCATTCAACGGGCAAAAGAAAACGAACTGGCGGAAAGAATGATCAAGGAGCTGAGAATAAAAACTCCCAGCCGCAACCAGCTCGTGAACAATCTTTCGGGTGGCAACCAGCAAAAAGTAGTGCTTGGCAAGATTTTGCTGGATGAGTCGGATATCCTGATCATGGACGAACCAACGCGCGGCATTGATATTGGCGCAAAGTCGGAGATTTATCACATGATCAATGATCTCGCGAAGAGCGGTAAAGCAGTTATCGTGGTATCTTCCGAAATGCCGGAAATTGTCGGTCTTGCCGACAAGGTTATCGTCATGCACGAGGGGGCGATAAAAGGCGAGATAACAGATCCGAATGAAATACAACAAGAAAAAATTATGGAATTTGCGATTGCGCAATAGGGAGGAAGTATTGTTATGGAAGAATTAACCAAGAAAAACATGGCAGGGGATATTTTTAGAAAATTCGGCATTGTGATTGCGCTGGCTATTCTATTTATTGTATTCTCTGCAATAACGAATGCCTTTTTTACACCGGCTAACCTTCTGACCATTCTGGTTCAGACCTCGATCAACATCCTTTTGGCAATCGCAACAACATTCATTGTGTTGACAGGCGGCATAGACCTTTCATCTGGTTCTGTGCTTGCGATTGCGGGCGTTGTGTTTGCAATGTTTGCAAAAGAGGTAGATGGCGTGCCGGAATATCCGGTTGTTGTGCCTGTTGTTATGGGTATCCTGGTAGGCTTGCTGTTTGGCCTGTTTAACGGCGTAATTGTTGCAAAAGCAAAGGTAGCGCCCTTCATCGTAACGCTTGGAACAATGACGATTGCGCGTGGCGCAGCACTGCTGCTGGCGGATGGCCGTCCGGTTTCCGGAATGGCGCAGGGCTTTAAGGATTTTGCAGGCAAATCGCCGCTGGGACTTCCCAACATCGTTATTGTGATGATTATTATGGCAGTGATTTTCACCTTTATCCTGACCAAAACAAAATTTGGACGCTATGTTTACGCGATTGGCGGTAATGAAGAAGCTGCAAGGGCGTCTGGTATTGCGACAAGCAACATTAAACTGGTTGTATACACAATGGCGGGTGCTATCATTGGCCTTGCGGGCGTGTTGCAGGCATGCCGCATCAACGTGGGACAGCCCAATGTAGGCCAGGGCTATGAAATGAACGCGATCTCTGCTGTTGTTATTGGCGGTACATCCCTTTCGGGCGGTGTTGGCTCCATGTGGGGTACGCTCATCGGTGCGTTTATCATTGGTATACTGAATAACGGCCTTGATATGCTGGGTGTAAGCTCTTACTGGCAGCAGGTTGTCAGTGGTGCAATCATCATTGGCGCAGTTATGATGGACAGGACGAATAAAAAGTAGTATAGTATATAAAGTTTGCGGCAATTATGCCGCAATATAATAATAATTCATTTTGGAAAATAGGAGGAAGAAATGAAAAAAGTATTATTAGTAGCATTGGTAGTAGTATTGGCAGTAGCAATGTTCGCTGGTTGTTCTTCAACGAAGGAACCGGCGGCGGAATCACCGGCAGCAGAAGAGCCTGCAGCTGAAGAACCGGCAGCAGAAGAGCCTGCAGCTGAAGAACCGGCAGCAGAAGAGCCTGCAGCTGAAGAACCGGCTGGTGATGACCTTGACTATGCTTCCATGAACTTTGGTTACCTCATCCAGACACAGGTGACAGAGTACATGCTCAGCGTGGCAGAAGGTGCACAGGATGCATGTGATGAACTGGGAATTAAACTGACAACAAATGATGCAGACGGCGACCCGGCTCTTCAGATTTCTCAGTGCGAAAGCATGATCGCTTCCGGTATGGACGCTATCCTTGTTTCTGCAGTTGATGCTGACGCTTGCGCGCCTATCGTAGAAAAATGCGCTGAAGCAAACATTCCTTGCATTGCTGTAACAAACCTGTTCAACCCGCCGGTAGAGCCTCTTGCGTCTATTCTTTCTGACGACACAGAAGCAGGCAGGATTGCAACTCGCGAGCTTTGCGAAGCAATTGGCGGCGAAGGCAAGATCGGTACAATCCGTGGCCTTGCTGGTCAGTCTTCAGAAGTATTCCGTGGCGATGGCATGAATGAAGTTCTGGAAAATGAGTATCCGGACGTAGAGCTGGTTGCTGATGATATCGGAAACTGGGCACGTGACGAAGCAATGGAAATCACAGAGAACTGGATCCAGAAGTATGGTGAAGAGCTTAAAGGTATCTTCTGCCAGAACGACGAAATGGGTATCGGCGCTGCGAATGCGATCGAAAATGCTGGCCTGACAGGCAAAATCCAGGTAACGGCTGTTGACGCTGTTGCGGATGCACAGAGCTATATCGAGAGCGGCGCAATCTATGCGGACGTTGCACAGGATCCTCATGCACAGGGTTATGAAGGCGTAATGGCTGCTGTTGCAGTTCTCAAAGGTGAGACTGTAGAAAAGCTTGTTTACACACCTCTTAACGTAATCAACAAAGACAACGCTGCTGAGTACTATGGTGGCTGAGTAAAACACAGTAAACAGTAACAGACATAAAATGTGGCTACGGGCTTGCGCCCGTAGCCGCAATAAATATCATTTTTTTTCAAAAGTTTTTAAAGATGGTTTATAAAGAAAGGGCGAATAAGATGGATAAAGTAAAAGTTGGCGTAGTCGGCTGCGGTGATATCTCAACTATTTATTTCACAAATATCGCAAAATTTGATAATCTCGAAGTGGTTGCCATTGCGGATTTGATGATGGAGAGAGCAGAAGAAAAAGCAAAAGAATGGGGCGGAAAGGCAATGAGCGTTGACGACCTTATGGCTAATCCCGAAGTAGAAGTCGTTCTTAATCTAACAATCCCTGCCGCCCATTATGAAATTGATATGAAAGCGCTGAATGCAGGAAAGCACGTTTACAGCGAAAAAGCGCTTGCTGTTACACTGGAAGATGGCAAGGAAATTTTGGATCTTGCAAAGAAAAAAGGACTTTTGGTTGGTTGCGCGCCCGACACATTCCTTGGTGCACGCCCCCAAACAATGATAAAGATGATTAACGATGGGTGGATTGGCAAACCGATTGCCGCTACGGCATTTATGGTTTGCTATGGCCATGAAATTTGGCATCCAAACCCGGAATTTTACTATAAAACAGGCGCAGGCCCGATGTTTGACATGGGCCCGTACTATATGACGGCACTTGTTTCCATGCTTGGGCCAGCAAAGAGGATCAGTGGTGCGACGTCCATGACCTATGAAAAGAGGTTGATTTCAAGCCAGCCCAACGCAGGCAAGATGATTGATGTGGAAGTGCCCACTACAGTGAGCGGTACAATTGAATTTGCTAACGGTGCGATTGCGTCCACTATCATGAGCTTTGATATTTGGGATAGCAACCTGCCTCGCCTTGAGATATACGGAACAGAAGGAACGGTTAGCATGACAGATCCAGACCCGCTTGCTGGGCCGGATATCTTCCATGGCCAGACAAAATTCAGACGTGCGAGTGCATCGGACTGGACAGAGCTGCCGTATGACCTGCCGAGGAAGGAAGAAGCGACGCCGTGGGATACGGTACCGTCCATATACAACTATGACTTCAACAGCCGTGGACTTGGCCTGGCCGATATGGCAAGGGCGATCCGCAAGGGCGGTGACTTCCGTGCGAATGGCGACATGGCATACCATGTGCTGGAGATGATGCACGGCTTCTATCTTGCTGCGGACAGCGGTAAATATTACGACATGCAGAGCACATGCAAGATGCCTGACGTAATGCCGATGAATATGCAGGAATTCTCCATGGGGGAATAAGTGCTTTTGTAAAAAGTATAAAAAGGCTTAAAGACTGTAAAAGGTTTTTAAGCCTTTTATAGCGTTAAGGAAAGGGAATAATCATGAGCAGAAAAGCAGTGTTGGACAAAGTAGGCGATCCGGGAATCTCCCTGCCCAAAAAGCAGGCGATAGTACCCAAGGAAGTTTATCAGGCTCGGCATAAAGCCATGCTGGAGCAAATGAAAGCACAGCGAATGGATGCTGTTGTTATTTATGCGGACAGGGAACACTACTCAAATTTCAAATACTTTACTGGTTTTGATCCGCGGTTTGAGGAAGCCGCCCTCGTGCTGCATCAGGATGGCGCGGCGTATATCCTCCTTGGCAACGAGTGTTATGGGATGTATGCGACCTCGCAAATTGATGTGAAGCCGATTGCCTGCCAGGCGTTTTCGCTTCCCAATCAGCCCATGGAAACGTTCACAAGCTTTGAGGATGTCTTTACACAGGCAGGGCTTGCGGGCAAAAAGAAAATCGGGATGATTGGCTGGAAGCTGTTCACGCCCGCGTTTGGTGAAGGATATAAAACTATGTATTGCGTACCCTCTTTTATTGTGGAGGGGATTGCAAAGATAGCGGGCAAGGACGCGCTGATTAACGCAACGGCTATGTTGGTTGACGCGCAAGATGGCCTGCGGTGTGTCAATGAAGCAGTGCAAATTGCGGCGTTTGAATATGGCGCGGCGTATGCGTCAAACGGGGTGATGCAGGCGTGGAAGGCACTGGAGCCTGGCCTTACAGAGCGGCAGGTGGCAGAAAACCTGAAATCCTACGGGCTTGTGTATTCCTGCCATCCTGTTGTATCTATCGGGGAGAATACCAAAAGAGGCATGATAAGCCCGACGGATTATGCGATACAAAAGGGTGATCCTATTAATATTGTAATGGGACTGGAAGGCGGACTTACCTGCCGGAATGGGTATCTGGCGGCGGACAAGGAAGAATTGCCCGAAGGTAGCAAAGATTATATTGAAGAATATGTATTGCCCTATTACTTTGCAGTTGCCGCTTGGTATGAGATGATTGGCATAGGTACGCCGGGTGGTGATATCTACGCGAAGATGGAAGAGCTGATTCCCAAAGAAAAGTTTGGCTGGACACTGAATAACGGTCATTTGTGCGCAACGGAAGAATGGCTAAGTTCCCCCATATGGAAGGGCTCCAAGGTGCCGATTAAAAGCGGCATGATTGTGCAAATGGATATTATTCCGTTTGGCGCGCCCATTCCGCCCAATGTGGAAGACGGCATTTGTATTGCGGATGCAGCTCTTAGGGATGAGATAAAAGCAGGATTCCCGGATGTGTGGGAGAGAATGCAGCAGCGCCGGGACTATATGCAAGGCACATTGGGCATCCGCCTGAAAGAAGAGGTGCTGCCTATGTCCAACCTGGCGGGGCTGTACCGCCCGCTTGCGCTGAACCGCGAGCTGGGGTTGAAGATTACGGAGTAAATACACATTTAATGGAAAAGGTGGGGAGAGAATATCCTTCCCTCCTTTTTTAATTGATGCGGCATTTGAGCAGCACGGTGTAGTCGTTTTCCGCGAGCGCCTCGCTGCTTAATGTGGAAAGATCGCCGCCCGAGGTAGCGCCTTCCCCTGCATTGTAGAAAACAGCGGCAATAACAATATCCTGCCCCGGCACAAGGGCGGTATCCTCGGACTGGAAGGAATATTGCATCGCTTCGCCAAATTGCATTTCCAGCCCGGTGATGGAGCTGCCTGGGGCGGTTTGCCCGCCGGAGGCGTTGTAAAAGCTGGCTTGCAGGTCAAAGCTCGGAGCTGTGAAGCTGTTATACGCTACAAGGAACAGGTTGCCGCTTGTCTCACCGGATGGGCTGATGGATGCCTGCAAAAACCCTTCCTCGGAAAACACAATCTGGTTGCCCTTTTCATAGGCCTCCAGCCAAAATAGTATCTGTGTGGTATCCTCCAACAGTGTATATTCAAACATGTGCACAAAATCCGCATGGCTGCGGGCGCTAAGGATACTGATCAAATCGTTTTGCTCTTGGGAAAGATCCACATGGTTGATTTTGTTTTCCGCAGGCTCACCTTTTGCGGCGCACCCGGCACACGCCAATATAACATATAGACAAAGCGCGATACACCAAGCTTTTTTCATGGCAATACCTCTTTTGTTTTTGCTCATTATATCATAGGGCAAAATAAAAGACGAGCCAACCATTTTTGGTGGCCCGTCGTGGCAATACCGCTGTAAATAAGGGGAAAAGGGATGTGCCTGACAGATAATCACCTCAATCTACGCTAAGGTAAAATGACAAAAGCTAGTTTGTTTTGTTCACATGTATGCGAAGGCCGCATGCCGCACACACCCCATGTCGAACGGGGAAAATAGAGGGGAGGTAAGCACGCCCGACTTGTACTTCTTGAATCCGCAGCATTAGTGAACGGTGAAACCTAACGCCTGGGTTTGAATCCTGCTCGCTTAAGCGTTCTTCCCCAACTCGTGTTCCAACTCTTCCTCTGGCTCAAATTGACTCATGTAGAGGTCGGAATAGAATCCGCCTTGCTCCAGTAGTTCCTTATGCGAGCCCTGCTCCACAATGTCACCGTCCTTCATCACAAAGATGATGTCTGCGTTCTGGATGGTGGACAGGCGGTGGGCAATCACAAAGCTGGTGCGTCCCAGCATCAGGTGATCCATCGCCTTTTGAATGAGCACCTCTGTGCGCGTGTCTACAGAGCTTGTCGCTTCGTCCAATATCAGCATCTTGGGGTCTGCTAGTATGGCGCGCGCGATGGTGAGAAGCTGCTTTTGCCCTTGCGATATATTGCTGGATTCCTCGTTGATCAATGTGTCGTAGCCATCCGGCAAAGTGCGCACAAAATGATCCACCTGCGCCGCTTTTGCGGCAGCTTTCACTTCCTCGTCTGTGGCGCTAAGCCTGCCATAGCGGATATTCTCGCGTATGGTATTGCTTTCCAACCACGCGTCCTGCAGTACCATGCCAAACATACCTCTGAGGTCGTTGCGCGTGAAGGCTTGCAAATCCGTACCGTCAACCTTGATGCTGCCACTGTTGATATCGTAAAACCGCATAAGAAGCTTGACGATGGTCGTCTTGCCCGCACCGGTGGGACCGACGATGGCAACCTTCTGGCCGGGGTGAATGTCGGCGGAGAAGTCCTTGATAATGATTTTATCTTCATTATACCCAAACCGCACATGGTCGAAGGTGACATGCCCCTTCACATTTTCCGTAGGGGCAGGGCTCAGTGCGTCCGGTGATTCCTCCGGCTCGCCCAAAAATTCAAACACGCGCTCTGCCGCTGCCATTGTTTGTTGCAACACATTGGAGATTTGCGCAATCTGCATGATGGGCTGGGTAAACTGGCGTACATATTGGATAAACGCCTGGATATCACCCACGGGTAGCCGCCCGTTTACTGCCAGCCAGCCGCCCAATATACAGATGGCGACATAGCCGAGATTGCCTATAAACTGCATAACCGGCATCATCATGCCCGAAAGGAACTGCGATTTCCAGGCAGAGGTATAGAGCTCATCGTTCATGCCGTCAAACTTTTCGATGGATTCATCTTCGCCGTTGAACGCCTTAACCACAAGGTGGGAACCATACATCTCCTCCACATGCCCGTTTACATGGCCAAGGTATTCCTGCTGTGCGGTAAAGTATTTTTGCGACCGCTTGACTACCATAACCACAAAGACCAGCGAGATGGGGATGATGGCAAGGGCGATCAGTGTCATCATCCAGCTCATGGAGAACATCATGATGATGATACCGACAACCGTTGTGACGGATGTGATGATTTGTGAGATGCTTTGGTTCAATGTCTGGCTCAAAACGTCCACATCGTTTGTGATATGCGTCAGCACTTCGCCGTAGCTTTTTTTGTCATAGTATTTGAGCGGTAGCTTGTTAATTTTCTCCGAAATATCACGACGCAGGTTATACGTCACCTTTACGGATACCCGCGACATGATGATGCCCTGAATGTACATGAACAGGGCACTGATACCATAAAGGATGATGAGCGATACCAGGATCTTTTGGATGGAGGCAAAATCAATGCCTGTTTTGCTGCCGTCGATCATGCCCACAATATCACTGAAGATGGTGGTGGTAGCCTGGCCCAAAATTCTGGGACCCAGTATGGCGAAAATGGTGGATGCCGCTGCAAAAATCATAACGACGACAACAGCCGCTTTGTACTTGCCAATGTATTGCACCAGCTTGCGGAGCGTGCCTTTGAAATCTTTGGCTTTTTCGCCTTGCATCATATTGCCTGCGGGGCCGTTACCGCCGGGCAGGTTCGGTTTTTTCTTTGCTTTTATTTTAGAGGATGCACTCATGCCTGCTCAACTCCTATCTGCGATTCCGCGATTTCCTTGTATGTGGGGCAGTCCTTAATCAGTTCTTCGTGTGTGCCCTTGCCCACGATGCGGCCTTCGTCCAGCACAATAATTTGGTCGGCGTGCAATATGGTGCTCACACGCTGCGCCACAATGAGCACAGTGCTGTCTTTGGTGTATGGCTTCAGCGCTTTTCTAAGCGTGGTATCCGTTTTAAAGTCCAGCGCGGAAAAGCTGTCGTCAAAGATATAGACAGGCGCGTTTTTGGCAAGCGCCCGCGCAATGGACAGGCGTTGCTTTTGCCCGCCGGACACGTTGCCGCCGCCCTCTGCGATGGGCGAGTCAAAGCCCTCTTCTTTTCGTGAGATAAAATCTTTTGCCTGCGCAATTTCCGCCACATGCTCAATCTCTTCATCTGATGCGCCCGGCGCGCCGTAGCGCAGGTTGGAGGCGATGGTGCCGGAGAACAGCACACCTTTTTGCGGCACATAACCAATCTGGTCCCGAAGGTTGTGCTGCGTCACATCCCGCACGTCCACACCGTTTACCAGCACCTGCCCGCCAGATACATCATAAAACCGTGGTATCAGGTTGATGAGCGTGGACTTGCCCGAGCCGGTGGAGCCGATGAACGCCGTCACCTCGCCTGGGTTAGAGGTGAAGGAGATGTCGCATAGCACATCCTCTTCCGCCCCTTGGTACTTAAAGCTCACATCCTTGAACTCCACCACACCCATCTTACCCGTGTCAAACGGCTTGGGATCTTTAGGATCGAGAATGGTGAGGTCTGTTTCCAGCACTTCGGAAATCCTGTTTGCCGAGACAGAGGCGCGTGGGATCATCACAAATATGACGGCAATGAACAAGAAGGACATAATGATGATCATAGCGTATTGAATGTATGCCATCATGTCACCGACTTGCATGGTGGAGGCCTCTATCTGGTGCGCGCCCACCCACACGATCAAAAGCGAAACACAGTTCATTACCAGCATCATAAATGGCATCATGGTCATCATGACCTTGTTGACAAAATACGTCGTTTTGGTGAGGTCGGTATTTGCGTCGTCAAAGCGTTTTTCTTCATGCTTTTGCGTACCGAACGCCCGGATTACCAGCATTCCCGAAAGGCTTTCGCGCGCCACCAGGTTCAGCCGGTCGATCAGCTTTTGCATAATCTTGAATTTGGGGAGCGCCACCAGGAATACTGTGATAAGCAACCCGGCGATGACAAGTACCGCCACACCAATGACCCACGCCATGGATGTACTTTTATTCAGCGCCATAATCACGCCGCCCACGCCCATGATGGGGGAGAACAGCAGCATACGCACCGCCATTGTCACAAATGTCTGAACCTGCGTGATGTCGTTTGTTGTCCGTGTGATGAGCGAAGCGGTGGAAAATCTGTTGAATTCATTGAGTGAGAAGTTCTCCACCTTGTTGAACAGGTCGCGGCGCAGGTTCTTTGCCATTCCCGCCGCAATCTTAGAGGAAAAATAGCCCGCAAAAATAGCTGCTGCCGCGCCAACGAGCGCGATGACCAGCATCATGCCGCCTTTTCCCGCAATAAAGCTGCTTTGAATTTGCTCGGTATCCATGCCCAGCTCATTATAAAAAACTTTGGCAAATGCCGCGCCCGATTGCAGGCGCATGTTGTCCGGCATTTGGGCGGCGCGTTCGCGCGCGTCGTCCACCACTTGCTGTGGCAGCTGTCCGATCATGGGTAGCATCTGGTAGACCGCGTCCATGTCTACCTGCGAAAGGTCTATGCTGCTGGTGGATGCCTCGTCTGCATCTGCTTCTGCAGCTGCTCCTTCGGCATCATCCGGCGCGTACTCCCGCATAATATTGATGAAAGTCCACGAGGCGGTGCCAAATGCGTTGTCCAGATCCCCGATGGTTTGTGCATCCACTTCCTTTTTCACATAAATGCTTGTATCAGCTACGCCGGGATACTCCGCTTCATAGGCGGGGTCGCCCTGCTGCACAAGTGTATAATTCTGCTCTGCCAGTTCTTTGCCGCTGTCGTCCATAAAAGCTGTCATCAGCTGCATACCGTTTTGCGATATGGCGTCCGGCGCTGCCTCCTCTATGCCGCCCTGCTGGATTCCTGTGTTTACAATGTCCGACATATAGTCGGGCAGGTTTAGCTCGGCAAATGCCTGCGCAAAAAGCAACCCAACTACTGCAAGCAGCATAAGCGTAAACGGTTTTAAGTATTTTGCTATTTTCCACATATGTCGTTTTCTCCTATACCATCCAATAATCCTGCCTGATTAATTTCCTCCATAATCTCATAAAGCCGCCCTAAAAGCTCGATCAGCTTTTCCGAATCCTTCTGTCCGAGCTTGGTTAAAATAAGCTCCAAAAGGCGATCGAATTGCTTTTGGGCGCAGGAAAGCGCTTCTCTTCCCTGTTGCGTGATATCCACATAGACCTTGCGGCGGTCTGTCTCGTCCGGTCTGCGTTTTATCATCCCTTTTTTTTCCAGGTTGCCCAGCATCTGCGAGATGGCAGATGTGGTGGTGTGGTGCAGGGTTGATAAATCGGCTACCCTGGCTGGCCGGCCGGTGTCCTCCTCCAAATGGCTGATGCACATCAGCATGGAGAATTCCCCACGCTTCAGCCCGCTGACGTCAATGCGGTAATGCCCCATTTTCTTCAGCTTGTTCATGGTTTCCATCAGTTCCCTGATTTGGTCATCCTGTGGCATTTGCTCTGTCCTTTTCCAAATACTTTAGTTTTTAAGCGAAAATAACTGATCGCTTCCGCTTAGCGCGGGTTCCTAACGCTTTTTGGTGTTAGGTGGGGCCGGATAATTAATTAAGAGTATAAATAATTAACCTGCTTAACTATTATATAACCTGTATGTGAGATGTCAACAAAAATTTTGTTGATAATCATATTTTTTTGTTTGCGCTTAATGCAAATAAATCTATACAGGTTAATCTTTGTGCTGATGATATACGCCGGATTGGGCTCCTGCGGCATCCATGCTGCCCGCAATACTGGGGCATCTTGCCCGTCGCATCCAATCGCCAGCGTCCTGCGGACTTGGCTCTTGGGAAACCCTTGCATGCCTTCTGCCAGCGGCTCGTTCCTCGCCGGGCAGAACGCAGCAGTAGGTTTCGTTGCTCCTGCGTCATCCATGCTGCCCGCAATACTGGGGCATCCTGCCCATCGCATCCAATCGCCAGCGTCCTGCGGACTTGGCTCTTGGGAAACCCTTGCATGCCTTCTGCCAGCGGCTCGTTCCTCGCCGGGCAGAACGCAGCAGTAGGTTTCGTTGCTCCTGCGGCATCCATGCGTCCGCAGTACTGGGGCATCCTGCCCATCGCATCCAATCGCCAGCGTCCTGCGGACTTGGCTCTTGGGAAACCCTTGCATGCCTTCTGCCAGCGGCTCGTTCCTCGCCGGGCAGAACGCAAACGCCGCAACCCGGGTGATGGGCTGCGGCGCTTACAGTTCGCTTCAGAAAATTGCGATTATTTGTTTTCCGCCATTTTCTTATAATACTCGTAACGCTCTTTTGCGTCTTCTTCAGACTGCGGGAACAATTGCTCGGCCGCATCTGGGAAGAGCTGCTGCAACGTGCGATAACGCGTTTCGCTGGTAATGAAGTCCTGATAGCTTTCGGTCGGCTCTTTGGAATCCAGAGTGAACGGGTTCTTGCCTTCCGCTTTCAGTTCCGGGTTATACCGGTACAAGTGCCAGTAGCCCGATTCCACCGCGCGTTTCATCTCAAGCTGCGTTTTGCCCATGTTGATACCGTGGTTGATGCAGGGCGCGTATGCGATAATGAGTGACGGCCCTTTGTATTTTTCAGCTTCGATCATAGCTTTTAAAAGCTGGCCCTGGTTTGCGCCCATGGCAACCTGTGCCACATACACATACCCGTAGGTCATGGCGATTGCGCCCAGGTCTTTTTTCTTCACGCGCTTGCCTGCTGCCGCAAATTTTGCAACCGAGCCGGTGGGCGTTGCCTTACTGGACTGGCCGCCCGTGTTGGAATACACTTCCGTATCCAGCACAAGGATGTTTACGTCCTCGCCCGAAGCGATCACGTGGTCAAGGCCGCCATATCCGATGTCATATGCCCAGCCGTCGCCGCCAAATATCCACACGGATTTTTTAACAAACAGGTCTTTTTGGGCAAGTATGCTTTTGTAGCAGTCACATGCGCCCTGCGCCTTAGTGAGCGCGGCCACAAGGTTTGCCGATGCCTCTTTGCTTGCGTCGCCGTCGTCAAACGCGTCTACCCATGCCTTGAGTGCTTCTGTCGCGCCTGCGTCCTTGTTTGCGTCGATGGCAGCCTGCACCTGTTCCTTCAAAGCCTTGCGCCTTGTGGTGAAGGCCAGGTTCATGCCATAGCCGAATTCGGCGTTATCTTCAAACAACGAGTTTGCCCAAGCGGGGCCGTTGCCTTCGTCGTTTACTGTGTACGGGCAGGTGGGTGCGCTACCGCCATAGATGGACGAGCAGCCTGTTGCGTTTGCAACCGTCATTCTGTCGCCAAAAAGCTGTGTAACAAGCTTTACATACGGCGTTTCGCCGCAGCCCGCGCACGCGCCGGAGAACTCGAATAGCGGCTTTAAGTATTGGCTTTCGGGCACAAGGTTTTTCTTAAGCGCAACCTTGGGCTCGGGCAGTGCAGCCGCAAACTCCCAGTTTGCCGCCTGCTCTTTTTCCTGCTCTGCAAAGGGCTCCATCACGAGCGCTTTTTGCTTGGCAGGGCACACCTGTGCGCAGTTGCCGCAGCCTGTGCAGTCGAGCGGGGAAACCTGTATGCGGTACTGATAGCCGTCCTTGCCGCGTGCCGGCTTTGTGTCAAAGCCTTTGGGCGCTTTTTTCATGTCTTCATCAGACACGAGGAAGGGGCGTACTGCCGCGTGCGGGCAAACATACGAGCACTGGTTGCACATGATACAGTTGTCGATTTGCCACTCGGGCACGTTCACAGCAATACCGCGCTTTTCAAACTTGGTTGTGCCTGTAGGAACGAATCCGTTAGGATCGAAAGCAGATACAGGCAGGTCGTCGCCTTTTTGTATCAGCACCGGATGGATCACGTCGCAGTAATATTTATCGTCCGGCATGGGCGCATAAGGTGCGCCGTCAGTTGTGGTAGCCCAGCTTTCGGGGTAGTTCACTTCCTGCACGGCAAAGCCAGCGTCCACCGCTTCGTTGTTCATATTCACGATCTTTTCGCCTTTTTTGCCATAGGACTTTTTGATCGCTTCTTTCATATATTTGATTGCGTCCGCATCTGGGATGATCTGCGCAATCTTGAAGAACGCGGCCTGCATAACCATGTTGATCCTGCCGCCGAGGCCGATATCGCCCGCGATTTTGATTGCGTCGATGTTATAGAACTTCAGCTTCTTTTTGGCGATGGTGTTTTTCATGCCTGCGGGCAGCTCTTTTTCCATCTCTTCCAGCGTCCAAGGGGAGTTCATCAGGAACGTGCCGCCCTCCTTGATGCCTTCCAGCATATCATAGCGGATAACGTAGGAAGGATTGTGGCATGCTACCATGTTCGGTTCGGTAATCAGGTATGCGCTCTGTATGGGGCTTTTGCCAAAGCGCAGGTGTGACACCGTGATGCCGCCAGATTTCTTGGAGTCATAGGAGAAATACCCCTGTGCGTACATATCCGTGTGGTCGCCGATGATCTTGATGGAGTTTTTGTTGGCGCCCACTGTACCGTCTGCGCCCAAGCCATAGAACTTCGCGGCGAAGGTGCCCTCAGGTGAGGAATCGATCTGGTCTTTCACTTCGATAGACGTGTTTGTCACGTCATCGGTGATGCCGATGGTGAAGTGGTTTTTCTTTGTGCCGGACATATTGTCATAAACCGCTTTTACCATGGAAGGCGTGAATTCCTTGGAGCCAAGGCCATAACGCCCAGCCAGCACAGAAACATTGCTGCGGCCAGCCTCAAACAGCGCGGTTACCACGTCTTCATACAGCGGCTCGCCCAGGCTGCCCGGCTCTTTTGTGCGGTCAAGCACAGTAATGCTCTTTACAGAAGCGGGAATGGCGTCCACAAACGCGCTTGCGTCGAACGGGCGGTACAGGCGTACCTTCAGCAAACCATATTTGCCGCCGTTTTTATTCAGGTAGTTGATTGTTTCTTCGGCAACGTCTGCGCCGCTGCCCATGATTACGATAATTTCTTCCGCGTCTTTTGCGCCCACGTAATCAAACAGATGGTACTGCCGGCCAAACTGCTTGGCAAACTCGTTCATTACATCCTGCACAATTTTTGGCGTGGCCATGTAATATTTGTTGGCGCCTTCCCTGTTCTGGAAGTAGATGTCCGGATTTTGCGCCGTGCCCTGCTGGTGCGGATGCTCGGGGTTCATGGCACGTGCGCGGAAGTCCGCTACAGCGTCCATATCCAGCATTTCGCCCAGTTTGTCATAGTCCAGCATTTCTATTTTAGATACTTCGTGCGATGTACGGAAGCCATCAAAGAAATGAACAAACGGAACCTTTGCTTTTACTGTGGCAAGATGCGCCACGGCAGCCATGTCCATAACTTCCTGTACGGAAGCGGAGGCCAAAAGGGCAAAGCCTGTCTGGCGTGCGGCCATCACGTCCGCGTGATCGCCAAAGATGGAAAGCGCGTGAGCGGCAAGTGCCCTTGCGGAAACATGGAACACAGAGGGAAGCAGCTCGCCGGAAATTTTGTACATGTTGGGGATCATCAGCAGCAGGCCCTGAGATGCTGTAAACGTTGAGGTGAACGCACCTGCCGCAAGGCTACCGTGCACAGCGCCCGCCGCGCCTGCCTCGGATTGCAGCTCGGAAATACGCATGGTCTGCCCGAAGAGGTTTTTCCTGCCCACTGCGGCCCATTCATCGCAGGACTCTGCCATGGGGGAGGAAGGAGTGATGGGGTAAATCGCGCCAACGTCGGAAAATGCATACGCGACGTGTGCAGCGGCGGTATTACCGTCAATTGTTTGTTTTGCCATTAATAGTGACCTCCTAATATTTAATCTTTAAAAGATTTTTTGAATAAAAAACTCGAACATTCTTATTATATCGACAGAAGGGTTAAAAAGCAAGGAAAACAGGCGGTTTTTTCCAACCTGCGCCAGACTGCGTACAGATGCCGCCTATTATAAGGAAAGAAAAGAATGCAACCGCACCTGTTTTTGTGCAGGAATTTGCTATGATAAAGGGGTGAGGCGGTAATGTGCGCTAAAATTGACTTTTTCGCAGGTTTGCGGTATAATTAACACCCTTGCGAAAACGAAACGCCCAGGGAGGAAGCACATGCCTGGAAAACGCATGGATGACAGGGATCTTGAACTGCATCCGGAAACAAAATACAAAGGTATATTGTACGGCATCCGGCAGGGTGGCGCCTCTGATGAGGATATTGACCTGCCCCGCCCGTCGCGCCCCAGGAAAGAGAAGCCTGCGGGCAGTATTCGCTTTGGCAGAAAATCTGCATCCGGCCAGCCGCGCGCAAAAGTGACAGTGGATGAGGCAGAGGGCAGGGTGCGACGCACCAGCTATACAAAGCCATCGGGCAAGGGGCTTTCGGGCAACCTGCGCAAGCTTGTGGCGGCAAACAGTAAAAAAGGCAAAAAGAAGCGGAAGTTTAATGATTATCAAGGCGTTGTAGCAGACAGGGTGATTAAAATGACCATGGTTGCGTGCGCGGCTATTGTTGTTATTTCGGCGATTGCCATCCCCACAGGGTTTGCCAAGCCCACCACAGATATTACGTTAAACGACGGCGGTAGGGTGATGGAAGCGCCCACATCCGCCACGACGGTAGGGGAATTTTTGGCAGATAACATGGTGGAGATTGGCGAGGAAGACGTGTTGGAGACTGATCCGGAGGCACCTATTACCGAGGGAATGGAAATAGTAATTCGACGCGCCATGCCTGTTACAATCCATACGGCGGAGGGCACGCAAACGATTCCGATGGTTGCGGGCACGGTGGAGGACGCGCTTCGAAGCGCGGAAATTGAAGTGGCGGAGGCTGATGAGGTATATCCCTCGCTGGATACCTATGTGCGCGATGGCATGACAATCGAGCATATTACTGTGGAAGTGGGACATAAAACGGAAGTGGAAAAAATTCCGTTTGAGACAGAACAACAAAATGACAGCACTATTTTAGAGGGCGAGGTGGAAATTGCCCGCTATGGCGAAGAAGGCGAGCTGGAAATCGTCTCGGAGCAGATTTACAAAAACGGCCTTTTGACTTCGGACAAAGTGATTGAAGAAAACGTGATAAAGGAGCCGGTAAGCCAGCTGGAGCTGGTGGGGACATGGGTGCCCATCCGCACACCCAATGGCGATATCTGCAAATTTGTGATGACCATGCGCACCACGGCATATTGTGCTGCGTGCAACACGGGCAACAAGACAGCGGTGGGGACGTATCCCCGGTATACCGACAGCTTTGGCACAATCGCGGCAAAGGACAGCAAGCTGCCGTATGGTACATGGGTCTATATTCCCGGCTATGGCTATGGCAAGGTGGAGGACACAGGCGGTTTCCCACAGGGGACGATTGACCTTTATATTGGAGACTACGACACCTGCGTATGCGGTGAAAAATGGGGCGTACGCTATAAAGATGTATATGTATTGTATTAGGGTAGGGTAACGTTAGGGTTTTCGGAAGTAACATTACCTGGAGGATTTAATGTCGGAAGAAAAAAAACCAAAAGTGCGGGTATCCCGCGCGGCCAGAAAAGATTTATCGGAAAAAACAGCTTGGAACGCTGCAAGCCCGCCAAAGGGGAGGCTGCCGCAGGAGCGTGAGGAAAGAGTGGCGAAGGCATCCCGTTTGCGCAGCCACAGGACCGCATTGCGAAGGCGGGAAAATAATGTAGGGCTGGGCCGAAAGGACCGTGCGACATTCACACCCGGGTCGGGCGGGGAAGGGTTTGGCGCTTTTTTTAGGGATCGATTGCTGAAAACCACGGTGGTGACATGCGTGGTGATTGCGATTGTTTCTGCAATTGCCATTCCTACGGCATTTGCCAAGCCGACAACCAATATTATATTGAATGACGGCGGCAGGGTGATGGAAGCGCCTACGTCGGCTGCGACAGTGGGGGAATTCCTGGAGGATAATAAAGTATTGGTAGGGGCGGATGACCTGCTGGAAGCGTCTAAAGATACGCCCATTACCGAAGGAATGGAGATTATCATCCGGCGTTCCATGCCTGTTACCATACACACGGCGGAAGCCTCGCATACCATTAACATGGTGGCGGGGACGGTGCGGGACGCGCTGGACCGCGCGGGCGTTGTTCCTGCGGAGCACGACGAGGTGTATCCCTCGCCGGATACTTATGTGCGATCCGGCATGGTGATAGACCACATCACAGTGCAAACAGAAACGATTGTGGAGGAATATTCCATTCCTTATAAATCGATAGAGCGGGAAGACAATACGCTGGAAAAAGGCGAAACGGAGATTGCGCAATGGGGCGAGGAAGGCACGCTGCAGATTATCCGGGAGCAAATATGGAAAAACGGCGTGATGACGGCGGAATACACCATATCTGAAGAAGTGACAAAAGAGGCGGTAAGCGAGATTACAAATGTGGGAACCTATGTGGAGCCGGAGCCGGAGCCAGAGGAAAAGACGGTGAAAACATCCGATATCCACAGTGGCTCTAAGAACACATCCTCCGGCGGCGGTTCATCCTCCGGGGGCAGCTCGTCGGGCGGGTCGTCCGGTGGCGGCTCGTGGAGTGGCGGGGCTACAACGCTTGATGATGGGACGCCGGTTAAGTATACGGTGGATCTACGTGTGACGGCATATTGCTCGGCGTGTAACTCCGGCAATAAAACTTCTACGGGAACCTATCCCTCTGTGGGAACGGTTGCCGCGAGAACAAGCCGGTTTGCGTATGGCACAAAGCTGTTTATCCCCGGCTATGGCTATGGCAGGGTGGAGGATACCGGCGGGTTTGCCGACACTACCATTGATGTATATCTGGGCGACCGTGAAACTTGTACCTGCGGCAGCAGCTGGAGCACGGGGACATACACGGTATATGTGATAGAATAACGGCGTGTTTTCTGGCAAGGCTGGATAGAGGGAAGCTGCGTTGTGCTATTGGAGTGCTTTAACAGGATTTGGATTTTTGAGGACAAACCAGGCTCCCGGCCATGTCCCCTTGCGGGTGCGGCGGGAGCCTGTTGTTATACTATATGGAACGGACGCTGTGTTGCGTAACGGCTGCCGGATATAAGCGGAAAGGGAACGGGAGAACAGGTTGAACCTTACGTCGCCAAAAGAAGTCAGGGAGTTTCTGCGCGAAAACGGGCTTTCCCCATTGAAAAAATTTGGGCAGAATTTCCTTGTGGACGGGAATATCATAACAAAAATTGCGGGAAGTGTACCACTTGTGGATGGCAATGTGCTGGAGATTGGCACGGGGCTGGGCGCGCTCACAGAGGCGCTTGCAAAGCGGGCGGAGCGCGTTGTGTCTGTAGAGGTGGATAAAGGGCTGATTAAGGCGCATGGGCAAACGCTTGCCGGGCATGAGAATATTACGGTGCTGGAAAGCGATATCTTAAAAACGGATTTGAAGAAGATGAGGGCCGAATATTTTGACGGACAGCCATTTGACGTGTGCGGAAACCTTCCCTATTACATTACATCAAAAATATTGCTGCATGTGCTGGAGAGCGGTGCGGGCGTGACAAGCCTCACCGCAATGGTGCAAAAGGAAGTGGCGGCGCGCCTTGCTGCAAATGCAGGGGACGCTGATTATGGAGCGCTCACTGCCTCCTGTCGTTATTACGCGGACGCCGAGGTGCTGTTTACCGTTTCCAAGAATTGTTTTTATCCCGCGCCGGATGTGGATTCGGCAATCCTTTTTATGGATCTTACACGCGGTGCTTTTGATGTGGACAGGCAAAGCTATGTAAAGACAGTGCGCACGGCGTTTGCCATGCGCAGGAAAACACTGCTGAATAACCTGAGGCAAGTGGCCCCGCCAGCCCGGGTGGAGCAGGCTTTGGCCATGCTTTCCATAGAACCGGCTGCCCGTGCGCAGGATCTTTCCCCGCGGCAATTTGCCGAGTTGGCAAAGGCGTTGTTTGGCGAATAAAAAAGCGGCAATGTAATTTTGTTGATATTCCAGCCGGAAAACAGTTGATAAATAAGTGTTAGGGATTATTAATCAAAAGGAGTACTGGGATATGGGTAAAAAAAGGATTTATATTACACCGGATGGGCCGTACGAGGTGCAAGGTGGAATTCCCTTGCGAGTGCAAAAGACGACGGTAGATGAGCAGGGCGCGTCGGTGGACTGGGTGCCGGGCAGGAAATATGAGGTGGAAGAAACCTATCACCTGTGCCGTTGTGGGCATTCCGGCGAGAAGCCGTTTTGCGATGGGTCACATGAGAGGGTGGATTTTGCCGGTGCAGAGACAGCGGCTTACGGAGAGGATATTGCGGACGGAACACTGGAATACAGCGGGCCGGAACTGACACTTATAGATAATGAAGCGCTTTGCGCATCTGCGCGTTTTTGTGATCGCGGGATCAACGCCTGGTATGCGGTGGAGGATTCCGGCAAGGAAGAAAATAAAGCGCTTGCCATAGAGGAGGTGGGCAAATGCCCCTCTGGCCGGCTGACGCTCAAAGACAAGGCGGGAGATGTGATTGAGCCCAGCCTGCCGCAGGCAATTTCCCTCATGGAATCTACGGTGCACGATTGCCGGGGGCCTCTTGTGGTGACAGGAGAGATCTCTGTGCGCAGCGCGGATGACCATGAGTTTTTGCCGAGAAACCGCATGACGCTTTGTCGTTGTGGCGAGTCAAAGAACAAGCCGTTTTGTGATTCTACCCATGTGGAGTGTCCGCATATGAAAGGGTTTGATGAATAAAATGCAATTTATGTAGCATAACGCTTGCAGGCAGGCTGTGTTTGCCGATGGAATCCCGGGATGTGTGAAAGGGCGCGAATGCCAGCGTGTGTATGCATGGCGCCATCGCGGGGGAGCGCCGCAGGCTTTGTGGGGCAAGTGGAATGTGACAGCGTTGCGGGATAGAGTTTGCAATTCCCTGATATTTTTTCTGCGCAGAAAAAGGGATACAGGATTTAATATAGAATATGTTAAATTAGGGAAAGAGTTCGATTTACGTTTTTTGTGGATGAGGTGAATGGTCTTATAAATGTTCATCCAGAACAGAGAATTGTGATGACGACATTTGCACATGTAATGTGTGTTTTATTTTATATCGATCATTCGATAAAACAAAGGAAGGCGAGGTTTTTAAAATGGCAAATATCGATTTGGGGCAATATGGCATCACAGGGGTTAAGGAGATTGTACACAATCCTTCTTACGAGATGTTATTTGAGGAAGAAACAAAAACCGGTCTCACAGGTTACGAAAAAGGACAGGTGAGCGAGCTTGGCGCGGTAAATGTTATGACCGGTATTTATACGGGGCGTTCGCCCAAGGACAAGTTCATTGTTATGGACGAGACATCAAAGGACACGGTTTGGTGGACCTCTGATGAACAGGCGAATGACAACCGTCCTTTGAGCGAAGAATCATGGAATACGTGCAAAAAGATGGCTGTTGACGAGCTTTCAAACAAAAGGCTGTTTGTGGTAGACGCATTCTGCGGCGCTAATAAAGATTCCCGCATGGCGATTCGTTTTATTATGGAAGTTGCATGGCAGGCACATTTCGTTAAGAATATGTTTATTGCACCGACGGCAGAGGAGCTGGAAAGCTTTAAGCCGGATTTTGTGGTTTATAACGCCTCCAAGGCAAAGGTGGACAATTACAAAGAGCTGGGCCTGAACTCTGAGACGGGTATCCTGTTTAATCTCACCAGTCGTGAGCAGGTTATTTTGAACTCGTGGTATGGCGGCGAAATGAAAAAGGGTATGTTCTCCATGATGAACTACTACCTGCCGTTGAAGGGCATTGCTTCTATGCATTGCTCGGCAAATACTGATATGGACGGCAAGAACACCGCCATATTCTTTGGGCTTTCCGGCACGGGAAAAACCACCCTTTCTACCGATCCCAAGCGCCTTCTTATCGGCGACGACGAGCATGGCTGGGACGACGAGGGTGTGTTTAACTTTGAGGGCGGATGCTATGCAAAGGTAATCGACCTTGACAAGGATTCGGAGCCGGATATCTACAATGCAATCAAACGCAACGCGCTGCTGGAGAATGTAACGCTTGATGCGAACGGTAAGATTGATTTTACGGACAAGAGCGTGACGGAGAATACCCGTCTTTCTTATCCGCTTAACCACATCACGAATATTGTGAAGCCTGTTTCGGCGGCTCCTGCTGCGAAGGATGTTATCTTCCTGTCGGCAGACGCGTTCGGTGTGCTTCCCCCGGTGTCTATCTTAACACCAGAGCAGATGCAGTATTACTTCCTGTCTGGGTTCACAGCCAAGCTTGCGGGCACAGAGCGTGGAATTACAGAGCCTACACCGACGTTTTCCGCTTGCTTTGGCAAAGCGTTCCTGGAGCTGCACCCAACCAAGTATGCGGAAGAGCTTGTGAAGAGGACGGTAGCCAACAATTCTAATGCTTACCTTGTGAACACAGGCTGGAACGGCTCCGGAAAACGTATCTCCATAAAAGATACGCGTGGTATTATCGATGCGATACTGGATGGCTCCATTGAAAATGCACCTACCAAAAAGCTGCCATACTTTAATGTTGCAATCCCGACAGAGCTGCCGGGTGTGGATACGAATATCCTTGATCCACGTGACACGTATGCGAATGCTGCTGAGTGGGAAGAGAAAGCAAAAGACCTGGCGCAGCGCTTCATAAAGAACTTTGCGAAATACACGGGAAATGATGCGGGTAAAGCATTGGTTTCCGCGGGTCCCCAATTGTAAGGGCCTGGTTTCAAGGATTAACAAAAAGCCCCTGAGCTGTAGGCGCGGGGGTTTTTGTATTGTATAATAAAATCATGATGGGGCTTGCATTGGAAAACAAAGAAAATCTGGCGTTCCAGATTATTGCGCTGGCGCTGCTTGTGTGTGGTATCGTTTATTATGTCTATCTGCTCTATACCCGTTGGCAGGTTGTGAAGCATGGTGAGGTATACATGGCGCGAAAGGTTGGGTTTTTGCGCCCACAAGGGAGTTATGTATGGTTTCGTTTTAACCGGATCCAGCGGACAACGGTAAAACCGCTGTATGAGATTGAAACGGAGGAGAGTATTTATTGCACGAAATCGTTCGATACTTATCGCCCCAGCCCGCCGCCATATCGCGAGGACGAACAGAAAAACTGGATCTCCCCATATGTGACCCGGCTGTATGATGAGGTGTATTTTTATGAAAAGAAACCTAAATGGGTAAGCGTAGCGGGCAAAAAGTTTGTGCGCCGTTATGTTGTGTGGCTGCTGGTGTTCTGTGCGCTGGTTCCTGTTGTTTTTACACTGCCCGGCGTTTGGCCAAAATCACCCACTCGGCAGTATTATGACGCTTCGCAGCTCCCAACACAGGAGGAGTTGTACAATCTTATTTTGCAGGATCATGAAGAGTGGGAATCCTTTCCGGTGGTGGATGAATAAAGCCTTTTAAAGATATTGCTCCAAAAATTTATCCGCGCTGCCCCAATAAAGGTTGGGCGCGACCTCTGCGGAAACGCCGTGCCCCGCACCTTCTATGGATAGCTTTTGCTTGGGCGCCGCACAGGCCTTGTAGTTTTCGTCCAGCATAAAATAAGGCACGAACTCATCCGCCGTTCCGTGTATAAACAGTGTGGGTGTTTTAGATTTTTTCAGTTGGTCCGGGCTGGAGGCCTCGCAGAAGGAATAGCCCGCGTGCTTTTGTGCCATGCCGTCCGCGATATGCATAAACGGAAACTGTGGCAAGCCGAATACTTTCTTTAGCTGTATGGTGAACTCATCCCACACAGAGGTATAGCCGCAGTCTGCTATTGCTGCGACCACATTTGCGGGCAGGTCGTAACCGGTTGTCATCATAACGGTGGCGCCGCCCATAGAGCCGCCCGTTAAAACAATTTTCGCTTCTTTATCCATATCCAGTATGTGGCTGATCCAAACGAGCATGTCCTTTGCGTCCAGCCAGCCCATTCCCATGTAGTCCCCTTCGCTTTTGCCGCACGCCCGCAGGTCGGGCAGGAACACGTTATACCCTTTCTCGTGAAAATGGCGGGCATAGGTGCCCATGTTAAGCCCGTTGCCGGAAAAGCCGTGGCAGACAACCACCCAAACCCTGGAGGGCTTTACTGAAAACAAGACGCGTCCAAACAGCTTTAGGCCGTCAAACGATTTTACGGTGTGCTCCAGCAACGGCTGCGAGGCAAGCCACTCTTTATCTTTGTGTGCTTGCGTACGGTCTGTCCCTGCGCGGTCATATTCATTTGTTTTGAACACTTGTTCTTTGGGGGCTTTTGCCTTTACCGCCACTTCAAATACTTTTTTGGACAACAGCCAGACCACAAGAAGAAGGGCTAATAAAACAGCAACAATGATAATGGCAATGAGCATGGACGTTACACTCCTTTTTAGAGATGAAAATAATGTCGAAAGTTGCAAGGGTTTTTCATCCATCTATTATTATATCAGAAAAAATATGCGGGAGAAGGCTTTTTTGCAACAAATAAAAAGACGACGACAGATGGCGGGAGCGGCGCTCGAAAGCACAAATTCTGTTTTTACAGATAGAAAAGGTATTGACAAAATGACGGGCAGTGCTATAATAGAATCATAGTTAAACGATTAACCAAGTCGAAACAGTTTTCTCGCAGACAAAATTATTCAATCGCAAACAGGCAAGTTAACACAGTCTATCACCACTGGTTTTTTATCCAATCCGCACAAAAAGCGGAAATATCAAAAAAGGTTGGCAAAGGAAATGAAAACTTACAAAGAACTGAGAAAGTACATTGGGCAGGATTTTCAGGTGTTTGGCGTGCGGGAATCCAGGCTGGTGGGCGGCAAGCAGGATAATGTCCGCATTGTGGACGCGAAAAGCGGCGGCGGCCTGGAGTTTACAGTGGTTCCCAGCAAGGGTATGGATATAGCTGATTTCAGCTATAAGGGCATCAATATGAGTTACCTTGCGAAAATCGGGTATGTAAACCCTTATTTTCATGTGGAAGACGGGCGTGACGGGTTTGACCGTACCTTTATGGGCGGGATACTCACCACATGCGGATTTACGCATATGGGCGCACCCTGTGTGGATGACGGAAGAAAGCTTGGCCTGCATGGCCCGCTGCCAAATACGCCGGCGGATGATGTGGTTGCCAGAGTGGAATATGACCAGGGCGACGAGCCGGTGATTGTGTGCAAGGGCAGGATGAAGCAGGGGCAGCTCACGGCGGAATATATCGTATCTGAGCGGGAGATTCGATGCAAATATGGCGAGAACAAGATCACCATAACGGACAGGGTGATGAACCGCGGCTATACAAAGGAGCCGCTAATGATGCTGTATCATTTTAATTTTGGATACCCGCTGTTGTCGGAGGATACACAGCTTGTGCTGGCGGAAAAAGAATATGAGCCGCGCGATGAGGACACGGCAAAGGGCAAAGACAGGAGATTCCTGTTTGAAGCGCCGGGCGATGGCCGGCCGGAGGAATGCCACTTTTATAAACTGCGCAGCGAAGCGGATGGAAAGACGGCGGTGCTGGTGAAAAACGAGAAGCTGGGCTTGGCTGTGGTTGTGCGCATGAACACGGAGCAGGTGGGTTATATGACAGAATGGAAGTGCATGTATGCAGGCGATTATGCGCTGGGGGTGAATCCGGGCACCTACACACCTATGGGCAGGGTGCATGCGAAAGAGCACGGGCTGCTGCAATACATTGAGCCGGAAGAGGTAAGGCCTTTTGACTTTGAGCTGGAAGTGCTGGATAGCAAAGAGAAGATTGCTGAAATGGAAAAATATATTACAAGCCTGTAGAAAATGGGGGACAAAAGAATGACAAGGGAAGAAGCAAAAAAACTGACATTGGAATATTTTGATAAGGCATGCATTTACCTGACAGATGAGGAAAAGGAAAATGTGGAAATTGCCGATATGGGCCTCGACAGGATTGGCGAGATTGGCATACAGATTCATAATTACCTGACGACAAAGCGGTGCAGCGCAAAGGAGATGGTGTTATTTCCGTTCCAGATTTGCCCAGAGCAATGCCACCCGCCGTTTGGAGATGACCCGGGCAAGGAAGAAACATTCCGTGTGCGCTGGGGTGAGTTGTATGTTTACACGGAGGGGGCGCCTACAGAGAATATAAAAGCAAAAATACCCGAAGACAAAAAGGATACGTTCCACGTGTTCCATGAAACAATATTGCAGAGGGGTGAACAGTATACGGTGGATCCCAATGTGGTTCATTGGATCTGCGGTGGGCCGGAGGGCTGCGTGGTAAGTGAGTTTGCATCGGCCACAAGGGACGATCTGGATATTTATTCTGATCCGGAAGTGGCCAGGATGCATGGTGTGGAAAACATCTTTGAAAAAGCCTTCCAGGATTGATTGTTCTGGAGAGTGAAAAAAGTTAAACGTTTTACTGTGCTGGGTGGATGGTGTAATGGTATTGTATCCCGGCGGTGTAATTTCCTCCCGTATTACCTATAGGATCATTTGGATGCGTGTGCCGGCAGACTGTGATACTGCCGGACGCGCTCCGAATGGATGGTGCGGCAGGCAAACAACGAAAAGCGCCAAATGCGTCTTTCTATATGAGAAATAGCAAGCTGCTATCGTGTAGCTGGTTTTTACCGGTGTTGGCGGCGGCAAAAAGCAGTGATAAAATAGGACGGTATAGGAAAGCAGGGGTGCGTGTTTATGGCGACAATAAAAGAAGTGGCAAAGCTGGCGCAGGTTTCTACCGCGACGGTGTCCAATGTTATCACCGGAAAGAAGTATGTAAGCCCAGAGCTTGCAATCAGGATCAATAATGCGATTAAAGAGCTCAATTACTCTCCCAGCAAAATTGCGCAAAGCCTGAAGGTGCGCAGCACAAATTACATTGGGCTCGTTGTGCCGGACATCACAAACCCTTATTTTGCGGAGGTTGTGCGCGGCGTGGAAAGCGTTGCGATAGACCAGGATTACCAGATTTTCCTGGTGAACACAGACGGCTCGCGTAAGCGGGAAGAGGATGCGGTCTCTTCGCTTTTGGAATATCATGTCGCTGGGCTGATCACGGTGGTGCCCCGCTTGCGGGAAGACAGGTTCCGCGAGATACTGTCCATCCCCACGGTGATTATCGATAACTTGATGGAAATGAGTGAGCCGAATTTTGGATTTGTGTATACAAACAGCAGAAAGGTATCGGCAGAGGTTGCGCGGCACCTGATGGGCGGGGGTTACAAAAGATTTGCCTGTATTGCAGGGCCTTCCGATAATGTTTATGCGATCGAATCACGTGTGAGTGGGTTTGTGGAAGAGATTTTGGAAGCGGGCTTTGACGAAAAGGATGTGCAGGTGGTTTATGGTAAGAAATATTCCATGGCGGCTGGGTACGAAAAAATGAAAGAGATATTGGACGGAAGCGAAAAGCCGGTCGCGGTGTTTTGCTGCAGTGATATTATGGCGCTGGGTGCTATGGAGGCGTGTAAGGAAGCGCGATGTAAGATACCGGAGGAAGTGGCGATTGTGGGATATGACAATGTGTACTTCGCGTCGCTGTTAGACCCGCCACTGTCCACAGTAAACCAGAAGAAATATGACGTGGGGCAGATTGCCATAACCATGCTGCTGGAACAGATAGGCCAAAAGACGGGAAAAAAAGAGAAGCCGCCCAAAAAGATTGCGCTGGATGCTGAACTTATTGTCAGGAAAAGTTCTTGAATATCAAATATGATGGTAATGTCGGTGGGAAGGACGTTTTATTCACTCCCATTGCAGAAAAAAGATGAAACGGAAACTTGACAAACATATTATGACGGAATATAATTATATTACATTTTATAGCATTCAGTTAAACGTTTAATCGAGATCGAGATTTAGACTATATCCCAAAAGGAAACAGAAAGTAATCTATAAGGAAACAACAGAAATGACGCGAGCGGGCTTCGTAGACAGCAGGCATCAGATTTTCCGCTACAGGCAGAAACCATGGGAGATTGCGAACAGAGAATTTTGTGCAGAAGGAGAATGGGCTCTTGCTGGGACAAAATGATTGCCGAGAACACAAAAAGGCATTTAACAAACGAAAAACCAGAGAAGGATTAAAAGATATGGCTGAAAAGAAATATTTGATTGGAATAGATGTGGGCACCACGGGCACCAAGGCAATGATTTTTGATGCGGACGCGGCGGTGTTGGGCGTTGGCTACAGGGAATACCTCGCAAAGAACCCAAAGCCGGACTGGTTTGAGTTTGATGCGGAGGAAGTGATAAGTCTGACATTTGACGCCTGTCAGGATGCCGTGGCGGAGTCCGGCCTTGATCCCCGAGACATTGTGGCGGTTAGTTTTTCCACACAACGCTCCACGGTGGGGTTTGTGGACGAAGACAACAGGGTGGTTGATAACATACTATATAGCTGGCAGGACAACAGGGCTGTGGAAGAAGTGGAATTCCAAAAAAGCATTATGCCAGAGGATGAACTGACCAAAATAACAGGAATGCCTGTGACGACTACATATTGCATCAGCAACATATTGTGGTTTAAGAAAAACAAACCGGAAGAATATAAACGAACAAAGAAGATTGTGCTTTTGTCTGACCTTTTGATGCGGCGGTTTGGCGCGGACGATTACTACTGCGACTGGGGCAATGCATCCTGCTCCGGGATATTTGATATGTGGGGGCAGGACTGGCACAGGGGATTAATTGAAAAATTTGGCTTGGAGTACGAGATGTTCTCTATTCCTGTGCCCGGTGGAAAAAACCTGGGCAATGTGTCAAAGGAAGCGGCTGAGAAAAGCGGTCTTTCCACCGATACAATACTGATTGCGGGCTCTGGCGACCAAAGTTGTGGTGCGCTGGGGGCGGGCGTGATAAAGCCTGGCCTTGCGGAGATGACAATTGGCACGGCGGGTCATTTGATTTCTTTTCTGGAAGAGCCGATAGTGAACGAGCAAGTTTTTAAAATGATGTCGGTGAACGGAGCCATACCGGGTAAATATGAGATTAACGGCATACAGCTTTCCGCAGCCTCCATTTACAGGTGGTTCCGGGATACTGTCGCGGTGATTGAGAAGCATACGGCAAAGGAGCTTGGTGTTGACCCGTATGTGCTGATGGATAACTTGGTAAAACAGTCGCCTCCGGGCGCAAATGGGCTGGTGTTGTTGCCATACTTCGCATCGGCAGGCTGTCCCGTTTGGGATGTGCAGGCAACGGGCGCGCTTATTGGCCTCACCTTTATGCATACAAAAGGTGACATGGCACGGGCCTTCATGGAGGGCTGCATGTATGAAATGCGCGAGATTGTGGAAACGATGGAGCAGGCCGGCATTGATATAAAGGAGCTCAACATCACGGGCGGCGCTTCCAAATCCGCTACATGGCGGCAGATTATGGCGGATATTCTTAATATACCGCTGAAGATGCTGGTGGTGAGCGACGCGACTGTACTGGGGGCGGCAATTTTGGCGGGCTATGGCTGCGGGATGTTTAAAACACCGCAGGAAGGCGCGGAGCGCATGGTGAAATTTAGCGAAAAAGTGACGCCCATAAAAGAAAATGTGGAAAAATATAACCGGTATTATCAAGTGTTCAAGTCCATCTACAAGGGCTTGAAACAAGAAAATGTTTTTGAAGCCATGGCAATGGCAAGGGAAAGTTAAAGAATTTTCAAAGTTTTGCCCACGGCAAACTTAAAGAAATTATAGAAAAGGAGATATAGAAAATGGAACAGAATGCTGCGATGCAAATGAACTCTGAAGTTGCAATCCAGATCGAAGACGTGATGCCCAAGGGCTCTCCGGAATACGATCGTTGCCAGAGACTGCGCGCTCAAATGGTAAACTCAACACCCTATTTCGAAACAGAGAGGGGACTGCTTTACACAGAATCCTACAAGCAGACGGAAGGCGAGCACGCCATGATCCGCAGGGCAAAGGCACTTGCCCATTGTCTTAGGAATATGTCCGTTTATATTCTGCCGGATGAGATTATTGTGGGGCACAACAACCCACACCAGAGAAGCGGTGGTATTTTCCCGGAGTATGCGGTTGATTGGATTAAGGATGAAATCGACACATTCCCCACGAGGGCGGCGGATAAATTCCAGGTGGATCCAGAGCAAAAGCGGATTTTCTTGGAGGAAATCTATCCCTATTGGCATGGTAAAACATTGTATGACAGGATACAGTCCATGATTCCCGAGGATGTAAGGCTTCAGCGGTATGAAGCGCAGGTGTTTAGCCTGGGCCTGCATGAAGACGGCGGCCTTGCGCACGTTGCTTTGAATCACCAAAAGATCCTTACCAGGGGATTCAGGGATATCCGTCGTGAGATTGAGGAGCTGATGGAAGCTACTCCCGCTTGGGGCAAGGATGCACTTGAAAAGAGAAGGTTCTGGCAGGCCTGCCTCATTGAGATTGACGCAGTGATTGATTTTGCCAATCGCTATGCTGATTGCGCCGCGAAAATGGCGGCGGAAGAATCTGATCCGCAGAGGAAGGAAGAGCTGGAAGAAATTGCAAGGGTTTGCAGGCGCGTGCCTGAATACCCGGCAGAGACATTCCAGGAAGCGTGCCAGTGTGTATGGTTTATGCAGTTGATCCCGCAGATTCAGGATAACGGCACATCCTACACCCCCGGCCGTTTCGACCAATATGGCTATCCTTATTATAAGAAAGACCTCGACACCGGAAAGCTTTCCAAGATCAAGGCGCAGGAAATCCTGGAAGCGTTCTGGATCAAGTTCTCCGAGGCAATTAAAATCTATAAAGACGCGGATGCTACCATTCACGCAGGCCACCCCACAGGCCAGAACATGCAGTGCGGCGGTATTGACAGGAATGGCGACGACGCTACAAATGATCTTTCCTACCGTATGCTGGAAAGCCACAGCCACCAGCTTTTGTTCCAGCCCAACTTCACCGTTCGCCTGCACAGGAGGACGCCGGATGATTTCCTCATTCGCTCGGTGGAGGCGGTGCGCCTGGGAAGTGGCCTGCCACAGATGACGGTGGACGAAACATTTGTGCAGTCGCTCACAAACATTGGCGTGAAGCTGGAAGACGCAAGGGATTATGTTCCCGTTGGCTGCGTAGAGGTTTCTCCCTTGAACACATGGGGCAGGGGTAACGGCGGTTATTACAACATGACAAAGGTTGTGGAGCTTGCGCTTAATAGCGGCAAAAACAGGCTTACAGGCACACAGGTTGGCCCCAAGACGCAGGATCCCAAAACATTCCAGTCGATTGACGACTTTAAAGAAGCGTTTAAAGAGCAGGTGAACTACACAACGAAGATGAACGTTACGCTCAACAACATCATCGACATGGTTCATGAAGAGATGTGCCCGGTGCCGCTCGTTTCCATGATGGTAGATGATTGCGTGCAGAGGGGCAAGGATGTTACCGCGGGCGGCGCGCGCTACAACTGGACGGCTCCGCTCACCATTGGTATCGCAAATGCCGGCGATTCTATGGAAGGTATTTTGAGGGGCGTGTTCATTGATAAGAAATGCACGATGGAAGAGCTGGTTGAAAACCTGGACAACGACTGGAAGGACAACGAAGCGCTTCGCCTGTATTTTGAAAACAAGATTCCCAAGTATGGCAATGACAACGCGGAAGCGGACGCATGTCTTCGGTGGATTATGGATACTTACTTTGATTCGCTCGAAGGGCACGAGACGATCCGTGGTGGCCCGTTCGTTGGCTCCTGCATCTCCATTGCGGCCAATGTGCCGTTTGGCAAGCTGACAGGCGCAACACCGGACGGCAGGCACAGCGGCCAGCTTCTTGCAGACAGTATCTCGCCGGCAAACGGCCTTGACAGGAATGGCCCCACGGCCACGATGAAGTCGGCGGTTGCCGCTATCGATGGAGCAAGGGTGCCCAACGGCGTTATCTTCAACATGAAGCTGAACCCCGGTCCGCTGCAAACGCCGGAAGGTGTGCGCAAGCTTGCCGACATGATCCGCAGCTATGTGCTGATGGGCGGCATCCAGTGCCAGTTCAACGTTATTTCCGACAAGACGATGAAAGACGCACAGGACAACCCAGATAAATACAAGGGCCTCACCGTACGTGTTGCTGGGTACAGCGCGTTCTTCAACGAGCTTGCAAGGGATGTTCAGGACGCGATTATCACAAGGACAGAGCACGAGCTGATGTCATAAGTAGAGCGACATAAAAATTGATAGTTTAAAATCAGTAATGCGGGAGTTGTTATCCCGCATTACTGGTTAAAAAGGGAAAAGGAATAACTTGATAATGGATGGTAACGTATTTAGTATACAAAAATATAGCGTAAACGATGGCGATGGAATAAGAACGTTGGTTTTTTTGCAGGGATGTCCCTTAAAATGTCAATGGTGTGCCAACCCGGAATCACAGGCGATTAAGCCGCCTATTCTGTTTACGGGGGATAAATGTATTGCGTGCAAGCTGTGCCTTGCGGCCTGCCCCACGGGCGCGCTGCGGAATATTGGCGACATAGACAGGAGCAAATGTATATCATGTGGAAAGTGCGCAGAAGAATGCCCGGCGGAGGCGCTGGAGCTGAAGTGTAAGCCGCGTAGCATCAAAGAGCTGGTGGATGAGATCGAAAAAGACAGGATGTTCTATTTTATGTCGGATGGGGGCGTCACCTTCTCTGGTGGGGAACCATATGTGCAGTGGGAGTTTTTGAAGGAGTTGGGCGACGCGTTGAAGAAAAAGGGCCACCATTTGGCAATTGAGACGACCGGCTTCGCGAAATGGGAGCATATAGAGCATTCGGTGGATAATATCGATTTGTTTTTGTACGATATTAAATCGATGGATGACGAGGTGCATAAGAAATATACGGGAGTCTCCAACAAGCTGATTTTGGAAAATGTGCGGAAGCTGGGAGAGCTGGGCAAAAGGATCATTGTTCGGGTGCCCTTGATGGGCGGCATTAACGATGACGAGGAGAATATCCGGAAAACTGCGGAGCTGGCGCTGGAAGTGGGCGCGGATGCGCTTCACCTTTTGCCGTATCACGAATTTGGCACGGTGAAATATGGCAAAATTGGCAAGGAGTATGAATGCGACGCGACAACGCCTACGGAAGAGCAGACAGCGGAGCTGAAAGAAATGATAGAGAAAATGGGTATTCCATGTGTGATCCGCGGCTGACAGGCGTATAGATGATGCCTGCGCACAGCATGTGCTGAACAGAAAGGACAATGGTATGTACGAGATCGAAAAAATTGAAATGATAGAGACAGCCTTAAAGATGAAAGAATACAGGCTGATTGCAATGGCGGGCGGTAATGTGAGCCTTCGCCTGGGCAATGGCCATTTTCTAGTCACTCCTTCCGGTATGGAGTATGACAAAATGAGGCCGGATGATATATTGGAGGTGGACGCGGAAGGCGCTGTGGTAAATGGCCATTGGCGGCCGTCGGTCGATCTTGTGGCGCTTTTGTATATTTACAAAAACCTGCCGGATGTGAACGCAATTATTCATACGCACCAGGTGTACGCCACTGCGGCGGGGCTTATTGGCGATGTGCTGCCCGCAGCGGTTACAACGCTTGCAAACTGTACGCTGGGGCCGGTGAACGTGGCGGATTATAGCTCGGCGGCAAGCCTGGAGATGGGTGTGCAAGCGGTAAAATTCCTGGATGGAAAACGCGCGGTGATCTTGAAAAACCATGGCGTGATAACAGTGGGCGGCAACTTGGACGAAGCGCTGCACGCTGCTGTTTATATGGAAGACGCCGCAAAAACATACCTGTTGGCGAAAGCAGCGGGCACGCCCGTTATTTTGACGGACGAACAGGTGGAAGAAGCGGTGGACGCATACAAAAAATGCGGTCAGGATAAATAACGGCTATGAGTGAAGAGACAACCAGAATTGCTTTTTATGAAGAACTGGATAAGCTTTATGCAACGGGCGATATAGGCGCGGTAGAAGAATACCTGCAAAAGGAGTTGAACGCCCATGTGCGTACCTGCGCCCGCTGTTATGATTCGCTGGAGATCTCAGCGCTAAACGAATTGGGCACACTCTACCGCAATACGGGCCGTATTGGCGAGGCGATTTCATCATTCGAGTCGGCACGAAAGATTATTGAGATCTATCTTGGGACAGACTCGCTGGAATACGCGATGATATTAAATAACCTTGCGGGGGCATATAGGCTCTGCGGAGAGGCGGAAAACGCGCTAAAGCTGTATCTGGCATGTCTTGTGGCCTATGAAGGAGCGATGGGCAGGGAAAACAGGTATTATTGCGGCGCACTCAATGACATTGCCCTTATTTGCCAGCAGCTGGGACGGTTTTCGGATGCGGAGGAGTATTTACTGCTCGCGGTTGAACTGTTGCAACAGTTGCCGGACGGAAAACAGGAATATGCCGCCGTGTGCGAGAATCTTGGATATGTTTATGAAAGCGTGGATAACAGTGGTAAGGCGCTGGAGTGGTTGTCACTTGCCAAAAAGGCGCGTGAAGAACTGGGGGAAACCGGCACGCAGGAATATGAAAACCTGACAGGCCGTATATCCCGGCTTTTGGGGAATGCGCCGTCTTGAAAGCGGACTGTGGCAAAATGCAGGCAATGATGTGTTGACAGCATTGTTGCACTGTATATAGAATGAAGTAAATACTAAGCGCCAAACGGGAGAATAAAAATGAAAAAAATTGTAATCGGAGCGGATATTAGCGGGTTTGAGCTGAAAGGGTTTGTAGAAAGCTACCTGCAGGGGATTGGCTATGAGGTGCTGGATGTAGGCACAAAAAAGGCGGAAGCACCGGTGGATTATTGGACTGTTGGCTTTAACGTGGGCAAGGCGGTATGGAGCGGGGAATTTGACCGCGGTATTGTGATCTGCGGAACAGGACAGGGAGTGGCACTGGCAGCCAACAAGTTTCCCGGGGTGTATTGCGGGCTGTGCGAGTCGGTTTATGCGGTGGACCGCGGCCGCACGTTTAACAACATCAATGTTCTTGCGTTGGGCGGCTTTTTGCAGGGGAAGGGTCTGGCGCAGGAGATGATTGACACTTTTTTGAACACGGAATGGAAGCAGGGTGTGGACGCAGACACGGCAGTGCTGCTGGAGGATGCCTACGAGGCTATGAAAGAGCATGAAAAAGCCATGTTTAAGTGAGGACAATCCTTGGGAATAAGTATAAAATACCTGGAAGAAGTTTTTCATCCAGGTATTTTTGTATGATGCAAGTTTTTTTATCTAAGGAAAATAGGCGCGCGTTGTTACCGACCGTAGCGTATGCCCTTGTAAAGTGTGGTGCCAATATCGAGGAGATAGGCAAATAATATAATAGCCGCAAACATGATGTAAAACACGCTCCAAAAGGGTTGCATCCCAGCCGCAAATTCCGCGGTAAACCATGGCGCGGCGCCAAGGTCTGTCAACAGCGTGGGGTTCCAGATGGATGGGTTGAAATACACCGGCAGCACAAGAGCCATGGCAACAAGGTCGAACAGAGTGGTGGTGATGGAGAGCTTCAATGTATGCCTGCCGGAAACAACGCGCAGTATTTCGCGCACAATGCCCAGTAAAAAGGCGATGTTGATGAGCGGCAGTACAGCGTAAAAATATTCTAGGTTAAAGAGCGGCACCGCCTCCACCGCTTCTGTTGTGATATAAATGGCGATGTATTGCGGGGCAAGGTTAAACAGCAGCATTACAATGACGGTAAACACAATGCCGCCAATGGGATCGCTTTTTTTAATTAGCGCTTTGTCTTCCGGTACGGGTGGCAGATCGGCAACGCTCCACTCACGGGAGTCTATTCTTATGTTGTACCGCTCAATTAAGAAGAAAGCGATGGTAACATAGGCAAAAGCTTGTGCCAGCCCGGAAATCAGGGAACCGAAGAATTCGGCAATGCTGAGGGATACGGTGGAAACAAGGCTGTTTGTGGCAGCGTCTAGCGGCTCGGCGATTGCCCCTACAATAAAGGCAATGACCATGCCCACGGCAACAGCAATCAGCACAATCTTTAAAACAAAGCAATATTGGTCGTAATAGGCGCCGCTGATTAGGCTGCGTCGCTCATCCTTATATTCAGCCGCCAGCTTGGCGGGGTTTCCCAGCGTTTGTAATACATTTTCCACATCCTGCGCCGTATAATCATCAGGCAGCATGTCATATATATTGCCCCTAAGCTCTTCTTCCAAGTCTGAACGGCTTTTTTGAGGCAACCGCCTTGTTACGTCATAAATATAACGCTTTATCATCTCATCTTTATTTAGCTTATTCATCTTGCGCACCTCCATCCATCAGATGTTTCATACCGTCGACAAGCTTGTTCCATTGCGTACAAAGCTCCCCGTAAACATCGCTGCCCAGCGTCGTCAGCGAATAATATTTGCGTGGCTTATTGCTATCTGTCTGCCACTCGCTCTTTAAAAGCCCCTGTTTCTCCAGCCTGCGCAGGAGCGGGTACAATGTTCCGGCCTCTATGCTCATGCCTTTTTGCTCCAAAACCTGGACGAGCGAATAGCCATATTTTGGCTGTTTCATCTGGCTCAGCACGCTCAATATGATGGTGCCGCGCCTAAGCTCCAGGCTAAGCGACTCTACCAATTCTTTTACAGTAGCGTCCATGTCCATCCGTTACCCTCCTGTTGCCCACATACTGGGGAGACTTTGTCTTTTCTGTATGGTGTTGTCTGCATTATACTGTACGGCACACACTATTGTCAATAAAATAATATTAATGTGTTTAAAGCGTGCATAAATAATCTCTCCTCTGTAGTTTGAAATCTGCTTGTGGGGCGGTAAAAAGGTGAAAGCAATGAAGCATATTTATGCACGAAAATGAATATTTACAGTTGAAATGTACACTTTTGCGTGTTAGATTATTTTCGTTACAAGTGCCATTATTCATATTTTAGACACAAATATGCATCGAGTTATCCACGTTATCCACATAGTAATACACAAAAGGCGCGATTTTGGGGTCGGAGCAATCGAGTTATCCACATTTTCATACACCCCATCCACTTTTATGCATTTTGAAGCATCCTCTCAAATAGTGAATAAAAATGCATTGTTATTCCGGCGTTTTCATGCAGCTTTTATTGTTCAAATGTTGCTTGGGGTTATTGGTAGCATCCGGCCTTCGGAATGACTATGGACGCGTTTTTGTATAGAGATTGTATGGTTTATGATGAGGTTGTGGCTCACTTAGTTTTGCAAAAAGAAGATGTTGTTGTAAAAGGGGCTGCCTTATATTAGAATGAGTCTTATACTAAGGGGAATACGATGACGGCGATGAAGCAACGGCAAAAAAAGCAAGGAATACCGAATCCGCATAAGGGGCCAAGCCCCGCGCAGATTCTTGTGGTTGGATTTGCGGCGATGATACTGATCGGCGCGGTTTTGTTGACGCTGCCCGTGGCGTCGGCAAGCGGAAAATCCATTGGTTTTTTGGATGCGCTTTTTACAGCGACTTCCGGCGTATGTGTCACCGGTCTTTCTGTGTTCGACCCGGGCTCTACTCTTTCGCTGTTTGGGCAGGTTACATTGATTGCGTTGATTCAGCTTGGTGGCATCGGGTTTATGACAATGGCCTCCATGATGTATATGATGTTGGGCAGGCGCATTTCACTTAAAGACAGGGTGGTAATCCGCGAGGCGCTGAATGAAACGCGGCTGCAGGGCGTTGTACGAATGACCCGTAATGTGGTTATTGTTACGCTTTGTGTGGAAGCGGTGGGTGTGCTGCTGCTTGCCATACGGTTTGTGCCGGAGTTTGGCGTGGGGCGTGGGCTTTTCCTTAGCGTGTTTCAGGCGGTTTCTTCTTTTTGTAATGCTGGTTTTGATGTGTTTGGCTGGGGTGATAATCTGGCATCGTTTGTGGGAGACCCATTGGTGAATATTGTAACTATGGCGCTTATTGTGGTGGGCGGCCTTGGTTTTTTTGTGGTGGTGGAGCTGTGGGGGAAAGCAACGCGTAAAAACAAAAAAAAGCTAACGCTGCACACGCGGTTGGTGCTTTGGATCACCGGCATCCTTATTTTGGCAGGATTTGTTCTTTTCCTTGCAGTGGAAAGTGGAAACCCGGATACATTAAAGGATGCGCCGCCCCATGAAAAGGTGCTCGCGGCGTTATTCCAATCTGTCACAACCCGCACGGCAGGGTTCTCTACAATAGATCAGGGTGCGATGATGCCTATTTCCAAAGTGGCGACGGGTGTGCTGATGTTTATAGGTGCGTCGCCTGCCAGCGCGGCGGGCGGCATCAAAACAACAACGTCGGCGATTGTTGTGCTGTTTATTATCTCCATTATCCGCGGCCGGGCGGATGTGGAAGTGGCAAAGCGAAGGATAAATAGGGATACGGTGCTGCGGGCGCTCGCAATCTTTACACTTGGAGTTGTTATTGTAATGGTGTTTACAGCCGTTATTTCTATACTGGAGCACGAAATATTATCTATGCGTGATGTAGCGTTTGAGGTCACATCCGCGTTTGGCACAGTGGGTCTTTCCACAGGGATTACAGCGCTTTTGTCACCCTTTAGCCGCGTGATGATCATTGTCATGATGTTGATTGGCAGGGTGGGGATATTAACCTTTACAATGGCGATTGCCAGAAGGCTTGCGAAGCCGGATAACCATATCCGGTATCCGGAGGAAAGGGTTATGATTGGATAGGAGAAGCAAATGAAAAACCAATATGTAGTAATTGGGCTGGGCAGGTTTGGCTCCAGCCTGGCGCAAACGCTGATGGAGCAGGAGCAGGAAGTGCTGGTGATAGACAAGGATATTGATATCATCAACCATGCCGCGTCCTATGCGACGCAAGCCGTGCAGATGGATGCCACAGATGAGCAAGCGCTGGAAGCGGCCGGTATTGGAAATTTTGATACCGCGTGTGTATGCACGGGAGATGTGCAATCCAGCATTATGATTACGTTGCTTTGCAAGGAGCTGGGAGCACAAAATGTGCTGGCAAAAGCAGGGTCTGACCTGCACGAAAAAATGCTGTTAAAAATGGGGGCAGACAGGGTGGTGTTCCCTGAGCGTGATTCAGGTGTGCGGCAGGCAATGAACCTGGTGTCCTCCAACATACTGGATTTTATACAGGTTTCGGATGATTTTGGCATTGCGGAATTTGAGACGGGCCGGGAGTGGGCAGGAAAAAGCCTTGCAGAAATGAGATTCCGGCAAAATTATGGTGTGAATGTGGTTGCGGTTAAGCCAAAGGCTGGCAAAATAAATATTAATCCAAAGGCGCAGGATATTCTGACAGAACATGATGTAATCGTTGTGCTGGGTAGGGAGGAAGCCCTGCAAAAGCTGGAGAAGATTGCAGAAAAGCGCTAAGTGTACGAAGCCAGACAGGCTCACTATAGTTTAGTTAATGTAGAAGAAGCATTGGCAAAAAAGCGGGGATGGAAGCCAAGTGAGTCAAAGGAAAAGAATTTACATATAAAAAGGCGGGCATAGATGCAAAGCCCGCCTTTATACATACAAGACCAGTTTTATCCGAGTGGCATAACCGTTCTGCCAAATTCGCCGTTCACAACCTGTCCGGTTGCCGAGTAAATGGCGCTGGCACCGCAGAAAATGCCTACAATACCGGCGATTGTTTTGACAACGTGAACGCCGGAGAAGTCTGCGATGGCAAGCAGCAAGAACAACGCTGTCAGTGAGAGAAATACAATTTGCGTGATGCGGTTGTGCTTCAGCGTCCCGATGAACATAAACAGCGAGAAAACACCCCACAAGAGCAGGTAGAAGCCCATGGAAAGCTCATCTGCCGCGAGGATGGAGTCTGCCACTGGGTTTGTCCAGATGAAGATCAGCGACCACCAGAAGAAGCCATAGGCGATAAATGCTGTGCCGCCAAATGTGTTGCCCTGTTTCATTTCAAAAATACCCGCGATAATCTGCGCGGCACCGCCCACAGCAAAGCCCATGGCGACAATGACCACGGAAAGCTCTGTAATACCAGCGTTGTGCAGGTTCAGCAGTATGGTTGTCATACCAAATCCCAACAGCCCAAGCGGCCCCGGATTTGCTTTTGGTTTTTTTACTTTTTCACTCATGTAGAAATATACCCCCTATAAAGATCACTACAGTATTATACCCACACCGGGTGTAAACAGCAAGCATTATATTGCCCGGAGTTAATATTATTCATTCACCAGCACTGCCTGCACAAGGTAGCGCCGCTGCTTTTCGTTTTCTACGCAGGTAGACAGGGTCAGGATAGTGTCGTTTGTTGAAAGGGTAGTGCCCGTGCCGTTTCCGCCGGATTTGCCCCGCGCAATGCTTTGCAGGAATTCCTCGTAGTATTTGTCATCTGTAAAATCTGCCTCGTAATGCAGGTTGCGGTCGTCTGTTTCATAGGCCGCCACAATTTCAAATGTCAGTAATGCGTCTGGGGTATATAGATAAACAAATCGGTTGTTGTCAAAAAATGTTTTGTCTTCAAACTCATGTAATGACGCAAACATGCTACCGTCCTGCATGTTGTGCCCGTAGATCACAATGTGCCGCTCGGTAAACGACGGGTTATTTTCCGGTGCGAGGTAAATCGTTCCAGATTTGCTCGGTTGTTTGTCAAAGCCACGGTTTAAGTAATAATGCTCGGCACTTTGCGTGTCGCTGTTGTAGACGGCAGGGTAATCAACCGATGTGCCCGGCACCTCCAGCCACGCGATGGTATCTTCATTTTCTGCCAGAAGGGAGGCGAAATCGATTTCTCGTTGCAGTTCTTCCGCTGTTTCGGGTGATTCCGGAGCGGTAGATGCTTGCGACGCGGGTGTGGACGATGCTTGCGACTGTGGCGCAGCGCTTGTTTGTGCGGTTGCCTGCAAAGCATCATAGGAGTTTTGCATACTTTGCCCAATCATGGCGGCAAGGATGCTGGCAACAATAAGCAGCAGTATGATCCATGCGATCACCGCTTCTTCAGAAACACCGCCATTTGTTTTTTTCTGTCTTGGGTTGTACTTTTTGTTTGTCAAGATGCCGCCCCGCCTCCTCCAAGTCCGTCCATTTATTCTATCAGCCTGCCTGTTTGCCGTCAAGCTGTGAAGGGGAGTGCACAAATTATGGTTGCATTTTATAAGATACCGATGTAAAATGAAAACAGTTGAATACAGCTTTTTTGGTTCCAGTAATGGAGAATAGGGAAGTCGGTGAGAGTCCGGCACAACCCCCGTTGCCGTATTGGGAGATGGAGAAGAGAGGATACACGTCACTGACGCGCCAGCGTTGGGAAGGCAGTTCTTTTTCAGATGATCCCTGAGTCGGAAGACCTGCCAGAGAAGCGCAAAGTCTGTCTTTCGGTGGGAAAGGCGCAGCTTATAGATTATGCTGGAGCGCCGCCCATAGGGCGGTTTTTTGCACCCGGGGCAATCGCTCGGCTGCCGGGTAGCGCAGCAGGCTGTGTGCAGGGCCGGACTTACCCTCCCCGCCCCAAAACGCCGCGTTGCTGCCGCAAGAAGCTCGATACAGACTGTATTTCAATCACAGGCATGGTGGAAAACCCACTGTGCCTGTTTCTATATTATGCGAAATCACAAATGACAACCATATTGTGTGCGGCAAAGCTGGCGTCAAATAGTATATTGAAACAAAAAAGCCTTCCATCCTTTGGCGGAAAGCTTTCTTATAAGTATGGTTTCATTTTCAACTCCCTATCAGGTTACCATTTTTTGTTTGGTATGATTGCAAGTGCCTCCTGCTCCTTTACACCGGCATTTACCAAAAAGAATGCGCTTAGCACAACCATGATGGCATAGAACATTTTTTTCATTTTGTGATCTCCTTTCTGTTTTATTGTAATTTAACTATAAAACATAGTTCTTAATATAAACATCGATGAATCTTACAGTTTTCTTACAATCATTTAACCATAAGCATTTGAAGGGGTTATGAAAAAATTGTAAATAAATACTTACAATGCTTGCGAAATGGAGCGAAAGTTGTGATATAAACAGAATTGTGCTTGCTGGCATTCTCTGTTATACTTCCTGTAGGGCAGGATACGGCCTGCCGGGGAAACCCTTTCACAGACAGTATGTGGGGGGACGGGTGTGTATTTTTAGATTTTTCGGAGTGGAAATATGAAGGAGAAAAAGCGGGAAAAACGCCGCTATCATTGGCCACAGCGCCAAAATCACTTGTTTTTTATAAAGGGAAAGACAAAACGCGCATTTTTCCAGGCGGCGATGGTTTCCATCTGTATGCTGGTGTGCCTATTGGTGGCATGTATCACATTGAAGGGTTTCCTTATTACCTCGCTGGCGGCAAGCGCGTTTATCGCATTTGCGTTTCCACGGGCAGAGTCGTCACGTCCCAAATACCTGATCGGTGGCTATATTTGCGGCTTTGCGGCGGGGCTTGTGGGCAATTTGGTCTATACTCTGGATGTGCCGTTTACGCTTCACCCATATTCGCTTCTGGTGATCAGTTGTGCGGTGGGGGCATTTGTCGCCACGCTGCTTATGGTATTGTTTGGCGTGCAGCATCCGCCCGCGGCAGCGTTGGCGGTTTCGCTTGTGTTTGATGCAAACCCGCTATTTGTGGGAGTCATTGCCATGGGATGCATTTTGCTGTTGTGCCTGATCAAATATATTGTGATGCATCTGATGATGAAAAACAATTTGGAGTATCCTGCGGAGGAAGTGAAAGAAAAAGCCACCGCGCAGGATGAAGCAAAGGAAACAAAAAACTGAAAGCTGTGAAAGACAAAAAGAAAAGGGGCATGATCACAATTTGTGTCGTGCTTGCCATTTTTGTGGGGCTTGTAAGCTGGAACCTGGCCGCGCTTGCCGCGGTGGAGCGGGAATACCCGCCCGAAGGCGTGCGGGTGGGCGTGTTTGATACAAAGGTCTCCGTTTTTACGGCGGGGCAACGGCAAAAGGATAGGCCTGCCATTGTGTTTTTGTCCGGCCTTGCCACGCCATCGCCTGTGGCGGATTTTTACCCGCTGTGGTCGCGGCTTTGCGGGGACTATTTTGTAGTGGTGCTGGAGCGCCCGGGTTATGGGTGGAGCCGGCAGACAGAGCGTGAACGCACGTTGGAAAACATTGTGGAGGAAGACCGCCTTGCGCTGGACAAGCTGGGCATTGCTCCTCCATACGTATTTGCCGCTCATTCCATGGGCGGCATAGAAGCACATTATTACGCGGAGAGGTATTCCGAAGAAGTGGAGGGACTGGTTTTTATAGATAGCATGTCGCCCGCGCTTATGCTGCATTATGGAGATACCCCGGTGTCTCTTTTGGATAAAGCAGTCCATCCGCTGCGATTGTTTGGCCTGTTGCGGCTCATTTACACGGCAGCCCCCAAAACAGTACTCGACAGGCTGGAGCAGGGGCGCAATGGGCGGGAATATATGAGCGAGTATTATAAGCAGGTGGAAGAAATCGCGCTGCTGAAGACATATCAAAGCCCTGCTATGCTTGAAGAAAAAGAGCTGCGGCTGCAAAACGCGGCGGCCGCGAATGAAGTTGTATTGCCCACGGGGATTCCCGCCACGCTGATTGTGTCCGTGACGGACGATGTGGACAGGGACAGCACGCAATTTGCAGAGTATATGGACTTTCAGCAGCTATGGATGGCGCAATCATTGGATGGCGAAATTGTTTTTGTTGATGGAGGGCATTATGTGCACCAATACAGCCCGGATGAGGTATGCGGCACAATAAGGGATATGATGGAAAAAGCGGGGTAAGAAAAGATCCGCTCCTTTTGTTAGGCCGTTTTTGCCCTGTCGGCTACCGTCCGGCAAACGGAAAATAAACTGCCGGAGGGTTGGCGGCGAGCCTGCCCAAGCAAAAGAAAACCGGATTCCCGCAGTGGAAACCCGGCTGTATCAGTTTTTCTGTTATTTTGCCACGGGAAAGTAGATTTCTGTGATCAAATCATTTTCCGCCGTGTTATCCGGGTCGCTCACATAAACCTCGTAGGGAGGGTTGGTGATGCGATACCCGTTTTTGTCAATCCATTGCGCAATCGCGGTATAAGTTTCATGCAGCTTGCCGTAAGGGCCCTTGTGCACTGCCGTGGCGCACGTGCCGCCCGCAAGCGTCCGCGTTACCGCGGCGTCTGTCCTTGTGGGGTAGCCAAGCTCCACCTCTGTTTTTTCCGGGTCAAACTCCATGCTGTGGTAGATGGCAATGGGTGCGCCTGAGCACTCCGCGCCTGTTTCCTCCATCTTCTTCTCGACCTTCTCAAACAAGATGCAAAAGTCTTTAATTGCAATGGTCTCATATACGCTGATCAATGCCACCGGTTCACGTTTCACTATTGTTACATCCAACTTGTTTTCCATAATTTTTTTACCTTTCTCCAGTTGTTTTATATCCTGTTCCATCTGCTTTAGGAGAATGCCTTGCTCGTCGTAGGCTGCCTGTGCTTCTTCCAGCTTTCCCGCCATTGCCATTGCTTGCACCTTTGGCCCGGCGTGCAGGATATCACGGATTTCCTCCAGCGAAAACCCATATTGCTTCAATCGCTGAATGGTAAGCATATCCGTGAGCTGTTGGGCGTGGTAGTACCGGTATCCCGTCTGCTCGTTCAGGTAGGCAGGCGTTAAAAGCCCCACCGCGTCATAGTGCCGGAGTGTTTTTGCCGTCACCATACAAAGCCTGGAAAACTCACCTATGCTAAACAACTTTCATCCTCCTTGTTTTTCACTTAGAACCGGTTCTGTTTCTTTAGTATAGGCCCTTCCCTTAGGGTAAAGTCAATACCGCTACGAAAAAAAGTTGTTTCCCTTTGTTGCGTTGTGTTGAGGGCGGTTTATAAGGACGGGCGAGCATCATTTTAAACATATGATATAGAAATATCTCACCTTCTGTTTTAAAGGCCACTGGAGTTGGTTATATCTATGTAAGCGGGTTTACCAGTACCGCGTTCGCGGATTCTTTATCCGCAGCTATCACGGCTGCCACATTCTTTCGGCGGCTTCCGTTGCCAAAAACAGCTTGCAGGCGCTGCGTGCATTGTTTTTGTAATACCTGCGGCACTCATTCAGGCTTGCGAAAGGATTGGGGCTGTTTGAAGAAAAACAAATGCAACGGATACCAGAGAAAAGTATTTAACCGCATACAGCGAAGCGTTATACTTGTGATTGTGCTTACCACAATCGCAACGGCTTTTTCTGTTTTTGTGATTGAGTTTGTGCAGGGCAACGACCGGTTGATGAAAAAATACCAAGAGCACACCGATACCATTGCGGAGTTTGTGCAGCGTGTAATTAGCCGTGTGGATTTTCAAGCTTTGCAATCCCCAGGGGATATGGAATCGGAGGATTATACCTATATCCAGAATCAGCTTGATATTATACGGCAGGTTTCCGACCTGCAATTCCTTTATACGGTGCGAAAAACAGGCACAGGGGAATTCATATATATGATTGATGGACAGCAGCCGGGCTCCGCGGATTTTGCCAATTTGGGCGATGCGGTACACAGTGTTTTGCTGCCCCCCATCGAGCGCGTCTATGAAACGGGCGGGGCTGTTCACGACAGGCGCATATTACAAACGGAATACGGGCTGGTATACAGCTCTTACTGGCCCCTGCGCAGCGCCGACGGGGAACTTATGGGCGTAATTGGGATGACATTTAATGCGGACAGTATGAACTATTTTGATGGGGAAGAGCTTTTGCGTGGTATTATGATAGCCGTTCTAATTGCGGCAACCATCAGCGCCATTGCCGTATTGGTTTTTCGGAAAGTGTTTGAGCCGTTTTATCGTAAGCTGGCGTATACAGATGTGCTTACCGGGCTGGATAACCGCACGGCGTTTGAGCTGGAGATGAAGCGCCTCCAGTGGGATACGGACAGCAGTACTCCGGTTGCTGTGGTTGTCTTTGACCTCAATAACCTGAAGCATGTCAATGACCACTATGGTCATGCGGCGGGCGATGAATACATTCGTACAGCCGCGCACATTATCTCAAACCGTTTTCATACAGCCGGGGGGTGCTACCGGATTGGCGGGGACGAATTTAGTGCGCTGTGCGTGGGGGTAACAGAGGACACCCTGCGCCATTTGCTTTATGATAAGTTTAACCAGGACATTCAAAAATTCCAACAGCAGCTTTCCAATAGCAAGCTTCCATTCTTTTCCATGGCGTATGGTATGCAAATGTTTGACCGGCAAACGCACCAGCACATTCATGATGCGTTTGAGGTGGCTGACAATGAAATGTATGCCATGAAAAAACAAATGAAACGCGAGGAAAACTTGTGTGAAAGCGCCATCCTTATGCGGGATTCAAAGCCGCAGAACCCTTGATTTGATGCTGTATTGTGGTATACTGAAACTGGCTTTGTGAAAAACACGCTATGTTTTTTTGCTGTGCAAAAGCGAGGGTCGTGTAACCTTGGCTGATAGTATGCGGAGGGCAATAGCTGCAAAGAAAGGGATGGATGTTATGAAACTGATGATTGCTTCCGACCTGCATGGGTCGCTTCTTTATGCGGAAAAAATGGCAAGCCTGTATAAGCGGGAGGGGGCAGGGCGGTTGATCCTTCTTGGCGACCTGCTTTACCACGGCCCACGCAATGACCTGCCGGAAGGGTATGACCCTAAGGGTGTATTTACTCTTTTAAACAGTATGAAGGATTGCCTGCTGTGCGTGCGTGGCAACTGTGACGCGGATGTAGACCAGATGGTATTGGAATTTCCCATTACGGCGGAGTCCATGATCTTATATTTGGACGGGCGCATGGTTTTCGCCACGCATGGTGATAAATTCAACAACGATACGCCTCTGCTTATTGGTAAAAATGATATCCTGCTGCATGGGCATACACATGTTTCCGCCATTCAGGATACCGGGAGTTATGTGTACCTAAACCCCGGCTCCATTGCGCTGCCAAAGGATGGTCATCACAGCTATATGGTTTATGAGGACGGCACGTTTACTATTAAGGACATTTCCGGCGAAGCTTTGAAGGAATGGGATTTATCATGAGGCAAAAGTTTGAAAGCAAAGAAGAGGTTTTTGACTACCTGAAAAATGAAGAATTTGATCATGACCATTTTTTTGATGCGCCGCTTATAAACAAAACAGGAAAGCTGCATGGGCTTTATTACACCGATATCGTTGCCGGCTATCTTGCGCACCATGTGGAGATTTGCGATGATCTGGGGCATGTCATACACCGAGAGCGCCCATATAACCAACGTAAAAAACATTGGGAATTGCCAGCAGGTGCAAATCCAAGCCGTATAGAGGAAACGATGCTCAAAGATATGAGGGATGTGTCCTACATGGAATCCATCGGCGTGATGACGGATTTTCATATCCCGCTAAAGGGAAGCATGAAGGAAAAAGCAGGGAAGATCGACATGATCTCCCGCAAGGGCGACTGGCTGTACCTGATTGAGCTGCGCCCGCCGGGCAGCCGCAAGACGGCCCTTGGCGCAGTGCTGGAATCATATACGAACTTCAATACCGTGGATATGGAAAAGCTTTACCGGGAATATGATATTCCGGAAAGTATTTTCTGCATTCCGGCCATACTCGTTCCAAAGAATGGCACGGAGCACAAGGAGCTTGCGCGCGAGGACTCTAAAACGATGGAGCTCGTGAATCGGCTGGGCATGTATGTATTTCTTTATACGATAAAAAAAGAGCGCGTACCCGGGACAGATGAAAAAGCGGAATTTGATATTGTCATTTTGTAGTGTAGGCGCAGGGGGACAGGTGTAAAAAGTTTGGTGTTTTACTTATGCACTGCTTGCGGCACATGACAGCATCACACTAAAGTAAAAAAGAGTTTGCGCTTGGGTCTATTCGCTGGCACTGTATTATTCGACCGAAAACTTTGAAAACTCAATTGTGCAATATGGCTCTGCGTTCCGGGTGCACAGCTTTACATAGGCCACGTTGTCGCCATTGTATATAAAAGGGGTAATCTCATCCTGCTGCGTGGCTGTTTTGCGGTATTCTATACGCAGCCGGTTATACTCCCGATAGCTGGGCAGGCACTCACAGGCCATTTGCACATACCTTGCGTTATTCACGTGCTGGTTAAAATCGATGTCGAAGGGTGTGGGCTTTATGGATGGAAGCTGTGTAAAAGCTGCTTCCGGCAGCCGTATTTTTTTAGGCAGATAGTCCATGTCTGCCTTTTCGTCGTAGGTGATGGCATTTGCCACTGCTGCGGGCAGCTTTGCCGGACGCCCCTCCGAAAGACTTAGGAAAGCACCTTGTCCCCAGCTCTTGGCATAAGCCGTTCCGTCGCTGCCGTAGATTGTGGTGTTGCGGTATCCAAAATAACTGTTACACTCGTAGATGCTGGTTTTCACCGTCAACCGCTCCCCGTATTCTGCCAGGCGGAAAATATCGAGCTGGCGAAATGCCAATATCATAATGGTGTTGTTTTGCTTTAAGAACGACATAAACTCTGGTTCGGATTCCATCCAGAAATGAGAGCAGTCTTGCATCATGTCAATGGCGGACACCACTGTTTGTAAACCGTTTGTATCTGTTTGGCTGATCCCTAGCCGCGTTTCGTATGTATACATAAGTTCTCTGGCTTCCTGTCGAAAGATATAGGTCAATCCCGGAAATGCTCCAGGCTTTCTTCATAGCGCCTAGCAAGGTCAATGATCTGCTCCATCCACCCGGTAGCGTATTTTTTGCCGGCAAGTGATTCAATAAGCGGAATAATCTGTTCTCCATATTCCACAAAAGGCATAACGATGCCGGTGGCTTCCGCTACGTGATAGGCCTTTGTAAAATGCTTCTCGGCTTGCGCCTTTTTTCCCGCGCGAAACTGGTATACGGCATGGAATATATCCACATACAAAAGCCGGGCCGTATAGATTTCCTTATAATTCAGGGCGGCATATTCCACAAAGGGTTCTTCTGTCGGCCCCAGCCGGGAAATTCCTTTTAATATTTCCGCCGCCCGGTCTTCCAGCACCGGCAATACATATCCATCCGGCGTGTGGTGATACCGGGGTGTGTCCCCACTCCATCCTGTTGTCAGGTTGGACCAGGATCGAATGGTTTTATATACTTTTTTACAGGTTGGGTGGTCGGGGTTTTCTTTTACCAGCCTTATGATCCGCAGCAGCGTTTCCTTCGCGTCTTCAGATTTATCCATGGCAAGGTAACACCGATACAGAATATATCCGGCAATGAGCATACTAACGCAATCTTCGGTACGTAGATATTGCTCCTTTGCCAGCAGGACAGCCTCTTCAAAATTACCCGTGAAATATAATATCTCACTCCGAATCTGGCAGGCCATGCCATATCCCGGCTCGCCGTACCATTGACGCAATAAAGCGGCGGAATCCGGCAGAACATTCAGGAATCGCTTCAGGGAACCGGGGTCCTTATTAAACACTACAAAAGTGTTTGGATCTTGCGGCAGCCAACCCAGGCACAAGCAGGGAAACCTCGCCTTGCCGCCGATTTCTTCCGCTTGCTTTAGATCGTCATATATTGTTTCATCCGCTGTGAATAATTTCAACTGAGCCTGGAGCAGGTATGCGTCCAGCAGGTTTTGTGCTTCCTGGCCGGCTGTGTACTCGCCAAAAAGAGTGTGAAATTCCGATAATCGGTATTCCAGCGCATATTGATGCAAAAGCCTTGCTTTGTCATTATCCATAATAAAAACCTCTGAGTTGCTCGATGCCCGGCGTGATGCCGGACGGCCAGACGGCTTAAAAGCTACCCCCCAAGTAAATTTTAGCACTACGCTTTTGAGATTGCAAGCAGGGGTAGTTTATCTGCATCATCCCGCTAAAGTTCATGTATGGGAATATTCTACTTGAGCTAATCATGAGCCATTTTTCGCAGAGGTAAATGAAGAACTTTCCATATATCTGTTTACCCACGCAAGGAGGAGATAAACAGAAAACATTCCGTTGAAAGCGGTAGGAATATTGACATCGGCGGACTGTGAATGATAACATAAAAAACGCGTGCAGATGGTTAGTGGTGGCTAACGGGTTTTTTGCTGGCATAAGGCATAGCGCATCGGGCTATGTTTAAGTTGCGGCAGTGCTGGTGAAAACAGGCAAAGCTATCGGTAGCTATTGCTTTTTCGATTGTCGCGTTGGTAGTATTTTTCCTTTATATTCTCCAATGCTCTTCGTTTTTTCTTATACGCTCCCGGCAGGACAATATTGCAGGTTGGGCATGTCTGCCTCTTGGGTGTAATCAAGCTCTGTCCGGTTTAGTCCGGCCAGTGACATATTGTAGCTGGTTTCGTCACAGTAGATGCTGATGATCGCATCCAGTGGTGCTGTTGATTCTGTAAGGTAGGTTCCCATCAAATACATCTTGGTGTAACCGGAGCGGTAAACGGTGTGTTCAATAAGCTGGGCGGGCTGCCCGCCAGATTCGCATGGCTTTAGCTGGAAGGTTTGGATATCCACATCGGTTGTTTTCTCCGCAAGCTCAAACAGATAATCTTCCAAGCTGTCCGGCAATATTTTTTTCGCAGAATTTGTAACAAATCTCTTCATGGCATTGTTCCTCCTTAGGTTGTTATTTTATACGCCAATCATAACAACCTTTCTTAAACACAGTGTCAACTATTTATGAACAAACCATAAACAAACAATAGTTCACAGATATGCCGGGCTGGAAAAAACCGGAACATTACGGAATATGCAAGGAGCGCACGTCAACGTTTACTTCCGAAACAGTGAGCCCGGTCATATCCTGCACCGCGCTTTTTATAGCACCCTGTATTTGCCTTGCCGTCTCCACCACAGACGGACCGTATTCCAGCGTGGTAAAAACACTCATCTTCACACGTTCTCCCGTGGTTTCAATGCCGGATATTTTCAGGCTGGCGACGCCGCTTACCTGCGCTGCGGCAATCTCGGAAATCCTGGCAAGTACCTTCTCCGAGAACGCAACCGTCCCGTGGCTTTTTTTCTCTACCGCCACTTGCTCTATTTCATTTTGATCCGTTGCCAACACCATATTCATTGTAGTTCCCTCCTTATAACATCATTGCCCTTATGTCCTCTTTGTTACATAGCATCCTTATGCTCATTGTCTGTGTTGGAAGTGCCGCACAGCTTTTCCAGCGCTGCGCACGCTGCCAGCATTTCGCTTGCGTCTTTGCTTTTGAGTGCTTTGTTTGCTGCTTTCAATGTTTGCGAAAGCTCCGTCTTTTGTTCCTTAGACATCTGCTTTTTGCTTGCATTTGCCTGGTAAATTGCTGCTTCCAGCTTATTGCGTGCTTCTGTTTCGCTGCGGAATTGTTCATCCTCCGCGGCAAACTGCGCGGCCTCCTGCTTTGCCCGCTCAATATCAGCCTCGTTCATGTTGGAGGAGCTTTCAATGACAATCTGCTGCTGCTTGCCGGTGGAAAGATCCTTTGCGCCCACACTGACAATGCCGTTTGCGTCGATGGAGAACGTAACCTCAATCTGGGGAACGCCGCGTGGTGCTTTTTGTATGCCCTTCAGGCGGAATTTACCCAGAGTTTTGTTTTGTCTGGACTGCGGCCTTTCGCCCTGTAGCACATGGATGTCTACTGATGACTGAAAATTACCGGCAGTTGTAAACACCTGGCTTTTGGAGATGGGGATTGCTGTGTTGCGGTCAATCAGCGGGGTGCAGATGCCGCCCATCGTTTCAATGCCCAGCGTCAATGGTGTCACGTCCAGCAGCACCATGCTCTTTACCTCGCCAATCATCACGCCACCTTGTATTGCCGCGCCCATGGCGACACATTCATCCGGGTTGATCCCCTTAAATCCTTCCTTGCCTGTAATCTCCTTTACAGCGCGTTGCACTGCCGGGATACGCGTGGAGCCGCCCACAAGAAGCACTTTATTCAACTCACTTGCGTTGACGCGCGCATCCGCCAGCGCCTGTTTTACCGGACCAACAGTCTGCTTTACCAAATGCTCCGTCAGCGCGTCAAATTTCTGCCGGGTGAGCTCGGCGTCCATGTGCAGCGGCGAGCCCTTTGCTTCCGCGAGATAAGGCAGGTTCACCTGTGTACATAGTGTGGAGGATAATTCCATCTTTGCTTTTTCCGCCGCCTCGCGCACCCGCTGCATAGCGTCAGGCTTTTTGCGTAAATCCACCTTGTTTGCGCGTTTAAACTCATCCACAAGGTATTCCACAACGCATTGGTCAAAATCATCGCCGCCCAGGCGGTTGTTTCCCGCGGTCGCCATCACCTCTATCATCCCTTCGCTTATATCCAGCACAGACACGTCAAACGTGCCACCGCCCAGGTCAAACACCAGTATTTTCTGGGCGTTTTCCTTGTCCAGCCCATAGGCCACGGCGGCGGCGGTCGGCTCGTTGATGATGCGCATTACCTCCAGCCCGGCAATCTGCCCGGCGTCCTTTGTCGCTTGGCGCTGCGCGTCTGTGAAGTACGCGGGGACGGTAATCACCGCTTGCGATACCTGCTCGCCCAGATAGTCCTGTGCGTCCTGCTTCAGCTTTTGCAATATCATGGCGGAAATTTCCTGCGGCGAATACTGCTTTTTATCAATCTTTACTTTGTGATTGGAGCCCATCTCGCGCTTGATGGAGCTAACGGTGCGTGTGCTGTTTGTCACAGCCTGCCGCACTGCCACGCCGCCCACAAGCCGCTCTCCCGCCTCGGTAAATGCAACCACGGACGGGGTTGTGCGCCCGCCCTCCGCGTTTGGAATGAGCTCGGGCTTGCCGCCTATTGTTACAGCCACGCACGAGTTTGTCGTTCCAAGGTCAATTCCTATTATTTTTCCCATTTTGTTTTCCTAATCCCTTTCCCGATGGGCGGTTTGCCCGTCATTCATTTATACGATTTGCCAATTTCAGTTAGCTATAAGCATTGTGATCGGCGGGTGGTATTGCCTGTAATTTTACTGTGATGCTGGTGCCCTCGCCGGGGGCACTTTGTACCTCCACTGTGCCGCCGGAAAGCTCCAGTATTTTTTTAACCAGTGACAATCCCAGCCCGTTTCCCTCTGTCGCCCGTGAGGAATCCGCCTGATAGAATTTATCGAACAGGTAGCGCTGTGCCTCTTCGTTCATGCCCGTTCCGTGGTCGGTAATGGTTACCTCCACAACATCCTCTTTGCTGTGCGCCTCCACTCGAACGGTGCCCTGCTCTGGACTAAACTTGATTGCGTTGTTCAAAATATTGATCCACACATGCTGCATCAGTTCTTCATCCGCGGCAATGCGGGAAGGGTCAATCTCAATCTCCAGCTCCAGGTTTTTTGCGCAAAACTGAGGCTCCAACAACAGAATAGCCCTGCGTAATTGCTCATCCAGCGCGTATTCTTTGTGGTTCGATGTAAATTCCATGCATTCCAGCTTGGAAAGCAGCAGCACATTGCTGGAGAGTGAAGTCAGCCTGTCCGATTCGGAAATGATGATATCCAGGTATTCATCACGCTGCTTTTTTGTCAGGGTATCTTTTTTAAGCAGCTTTGCAAAACCGCGGATGGAAACGACAGGCGTTTTAAACTCGTGGGAGATATTATTGACAAAATCACTCCTCAAGGTTTCTATGCTGGCAAGCTCTTTTGTCATTTCGTTGAAGCTCAAGGCAAGCCGCTTGAATTCATCCGGCCCGGTGGCGTCCACCTGCACTTCAAAATTTCCGGCGGCAATCTCCTTGGTAGCGGCTGTCAGTTTTCGCAATGGCCGCATGGCATACCGCCCGCCCACCATCGCGAGCAGTGTGCCAATTCCCAGGCTGAACAAAAGAATGAAAACAAAAACCAGCGGAAACCTGTTATTTTCAAGCGGCGGCATCACCCCAGCTTCAAACAGGAAATAGGAGATAATGCCGGAAATTAAAACACTGACAAAAAGGATGCCAAACACAAAAAACACTAAAAATACCAGCATGGTAATTTTTCTCCGCTTGGAGAGCAGGTTGATGGCCTGCAGCTTAGTCCTAAACATTGTTTACCGCCTCTAAATAAATTCTGCGAGATACTTCTTCGTAGCGCGTTTCAGCGAACGAAAGCGAGCTGTAACAAGTTCTTCTTTGCCCTTCTTCGCAGCGTGTTTCAAGGCGGTAGATCTTGCCAAAAGTTGAATTTATGCTCATAAGCTTAGATTGTGCCATTTCTTACCGCCTTATAACAAGCACTTCTTTGCCTTTCTTCGCAGCGCGTTTCAGCGAACGAAAGCGAGCTATAACAAGTTCTTCTTTGCCCTTCTTCGCAGCGCGTTTCAAGGCGGTAGATCTTGCCAAAAGTTGAATTTATGCTCATAAGTTTAGATTGTGCCATTTCTTACCGCCTTATACCCCAGCCCGCGCACCGTCACAATGTCAAACTCCGGCCATCCGGCAAAGCGCTCGCGCAGCCTGCCCACATGCACGCTTACAGTGTGGTCGTCCGTTTGCGAATCATATCCCCAAATCTCGTCCATAAGCTGCAGACGGGTGAAGATTACATCAGGATAGCTGAGCAGCTTGTACAAGAGCAAAAACTCTTTCTGGGGCAGGGTTATCCGCTCAGATTCCCGGCTGACCATCATTGCGTCATAGTGCAGCGTAATACTGCCAATGGAGAGTTTGCGTTCATTCACAATCTGCGCACGGCGCAAAAGCGCTTTTACACGCAATATCATCTCTTCCTCATCCACCGGCTTCACCATATAATCATCTGTGCCCACGATAAAGCCCCTGCGCTTGTCGCGTATGGTTTCTTTTGCCGTCACCATGAGTATGGGAAATGTATAGTTTGCCTTCCGCAGTTCTTCTGTCAGGGTGTAGCCGTCCATCCCAGGCATCATGATATCTGTAATCATCAGGTCAATATGCTGGCGGGCGATGATATCCAGCGCCTGCTGCGCGTTTTCCGCCAAAAGCGGCGTGTATTGTTCTGCACGCAGCACCGCCTCCATCAGCTTGCGCGTGCTCGCGTCGTCTTCTACAACCAGAATATGAAACATTGTTTTCTCCTGTCCTGTGTAGCCTGTTTTTTATGACTTGAATTGTCAAGTAAAGTTCAACTGAAGTTCAACTAAGTTTAAATATTCATTGAACTAACAGCCCAAAAGAGCGCTAGCCATTAAACGGCAGCTTGACCAAAAACGACGCGCCCTCGCCCGGGCGGCTTGTTACCTCTATTTCCCCGTTGTGCAGTTCCACAATCCTCTTCACAATAGAAAGTCCCAGCCCGCTGCCCTCTGCCGACCGCGATGATTCCACTTGGAAAAACTGATCAAAAATACGTCCCTGGGCTTCTTCGCCAATCCCCGCGCCATAATCGGTGATTTTTACCTGCACATTTTTGGCGTCACTTCCCATATTGATTTTTACCATGCCGCCGTCATCTGAATATTTTACCGCGTTATCCAAAAGGTTCTGCCATACCTGCAAAAGCAGCTCTTCATCCCCTGTGTATTCAATTTCCAGCAGATTGATATCGAGTGTTATGCCGCGCGCGCTCCATTTAGGCTCTAGCAGCAGCACAGCCTGCCGTATTTGCTCGTCCAGGTAAAAGGTGTTGCGCGCTGTCTGGATATTTTGGCTGCTGAGCTTGGAGATGCGCAGCATATTTGACGTCATGCCAATGAGCCGTTCCGTTTCCTTTTTTATGATGGCCGCATATTGCATCCGTTCTTCCTCTGGGAGGGCTTCTTTTGCAAGCACGTCGGCATAGCCCTCTATAATGGAAAGCGGTGTTTTCAGGTCGTGGGATACATTGGCGACAAAATCCTTGCGCATATACTCAATGCTTTTCAGCTCCTTTACCATAACGGCAAAGTTTCGCTCCAGCTCGGCAACCTCGTCATGTCGGGAAGAAATCTCTATTTCTGTGTCAAAATCGCCCTTGGCAATCCGTTTTGTCTCCTCGGACAGCTTTTCTACAGGCCGCACGATCCTTTTGGCGTTCAGACTGATAAACAGGGCGGCAAACGCCACAATCAGCACAATCGTCAAAAGCTCTTTTAATGCTATACCCACAAACATAGTTTGCAGCACATCGCCGCTGCTGCCTGCCAGCAAATGGCTGATAAGGCTGGAGAGGAAAACAGCAAGCACTGTGGCAAGAAGCACGATTCCGAATAATACCAATACCAGCCTGAGCCTTATTTTTTTCATGACTTCCATATCCTTTATTTTGCTATGCGCTCCTGGATAAACGCGTGCGGCAATAATGTATTATGCTATTTCGAAGCGCGTTTTTGGGGTGTGTTTATTACGGCCTTATACCCAAGTCCGCGTATGGTTTCTATGGAGAAGGTTGCATTATCCATAAACTTTTCCCGTAGCCGCTTGATGTGCACATCCACTGTGCGTGGGTCTGTTTCGCTGCCATAGCCCCAAATTTCGTCCATAATCATCTGACGGGTAAAAATTTTGCCGGGATACGAAAGCAGCATATGTAAAAGTAGGAATTCCTTTTGTGGCAACACATCAATGTGGTCACCCTTTGAGACAGTGAGAGAGTCCGAGTCCAGCTTAGTGTCGCCTATTTTTAATATATTCTTGCCCGAGATTTTTGCCCGGCGCAAAAGCGCCTCCACCCGCAGCAGCAGTTCTTCCATATCCACCGGCTTCACCATATAATCATCCGCGCCTGTTTTGAACCCGGTGCGCTTGTCCTCCAGAGATTCCCTGGCTGTTACCATCAATACGGGAATGGTCATTTTGGCGCTTCGCAGTTCGCCCGTCAGCTCAAAACCATCCATCTTGGGCATCATAATATCTACAACCATAAGATGGATATGTGTTTGCTCCATTACCTCCAGCGCGTCTACGCCGTTCTCTGCTTCAAATATGGAATAACCCGCATTCTCCAGATGAATTCGCATAAGCTTGCGCAGGTTTTGGTTGTCTTCAACAATTAAAATATTAGCCATCTCATGGCCTCCTTAACTATATAATTGCAACATGGTTTCCTTATTATAACTATTATCCTACGCCTGCATTGTGAATTCAATATGAACTGAAAAATTAACTGATGGTTCACAATACTTGGGTACTCTTACCTCAGAAAAAACTTAGAGAGATATCGTGAAAGTGGAAAACAGCCAAAAAGCAAAGAAAACAGTGGGAGTCGATGTGACTATCGGTTATGGATTAGGTGGGCAAAGATGAAGCCGGTAGAGTAGCTGTGGTAAAAGCTAAAAGCGGCAAGAAAAGCCGGATACAGCTTGGAATATAGGAACAGGAGGGGCGAATAGCATGGATACTGCATCAATCATTTTTATAATCGCCGTATTGGTATTGGTCGGCATTTTGGCTATATGGGCTGTGTGCGCGCGCCAGAAGCAGGTGAGAAAAATGCAGGAAGACATCAGCCTGGGGGACAGCGTGGAAACAGTGGGTGGCATTCGTGGTATTGTGGTGTCCTTTACAGAAGCGGAGCTCACAATAGAAAGCGGGGGCAAGGGGAGCGAAATCATTGTAGCGAGAAGCTCGGTTACCGCTGTTGCCAGGGAGCCGCGCCCCACACAACTGGAAAAATAGACGGGCCATAACCCGGATATCAAATAGATTTTTATCACAAGGAAGGGAGAACGAAATGTTAAAATTATCAAGATATTTTAACAAACAGGAATGGCTGATGATATTGGCAATTGTGGGATGCGTTTTTGTGCAGGTTTATTTTGACTTAAAGCTTCCCGAGTTTATGTCCAATATCACAACCCTGCTCCAGACAGAAGGCAGCACGTCGGCGGAAATATGGTCGGCGGGCGGCTCTATGATTTTATGCGCGCTGGGGAGCCTGGCTGCGGCAATCGCCACATGCTATTTTGCCTCGCGCGTGAGCGCCGGGCTGTCCATGACGCTTAGAAGCAAGCTTTACGACAAGGTGGATTCCTTTTCCATGCAGGAGATCAACCAGTTTTCCACTGCAAGCCTGATTACGCGGTCTACCAACGACATCACGCAGATACAGCAGTTTAACGTGATGGCACTGCAAATGCTGATTAAGGCGCCAATAACCGCCGTGTGGGCCATTACCAAGATCGCCGACAAAAGCTGGCAGTGGTCCGTCGCGACGGGTGGATTTGTCATTGCGCTTGTGGCAGTGTTGGTCATCATCTTTTTGATGGTATATCCAAAGTTTAAAAAGACGCAAAAGATGACGGACAAGCTGAACAATGTAACGCGCGAAAACCTGACCGGCATTAGGGTTGTCCGCGCCTATAACGCAGAGGAATACCAGCAGGAGAAATTTGAAGCCGCGAATGACGACCTGACACAGGTCAACCTTTACACCTACAAAAAGATGTCATTCATGATGCCGTTTATTACATTTGTTATGAGCGCGCTGTCTCTCGCTGTCTACTGGATTGGTGCCTACCTGATCAATGGCGCGGGGCTGTCTGCACAGCTTACGCTGTTTAGTGACATGGTGGTGTTCTCTTCTTATGCAATACAGGTTGTAATGGCGTTTATGATGCTCGTTATGGTGCTTATCATGATGCCGCGCGCGGCAGTCTCTGCCGGGCGTGTAAACGAAGTGCTGGATACACGGGAAAGCATGAAGGACGGCACCCTTATAGAATCGCCAAGTGGCGTGCGGGGCAAGCTGGAGTTCAAGAATGTCAGCTTTAAATACCCGGGTGCGCAGGAACCGGTGCTGGAGAACATCAGCTTTACGGCAAACCCGGGTGAAACAGTCGCATTCATCGGGCCGACGGGCAGCGGCAAAAGTACGCTTATCAACCTGATTCCGCGGTTTTATGAAACGACAGAGGGCAATGTTTACGTAGATGATGTGGATGTGCGCGATTATAACCGGGAGGCGCTCAATAATAAGCTTGGGTATGTTTCACAAAAAGCCGTGCTGTTCTCTGGCACTGTCGCGTCCAACGTTACCTATGGCGAAAACGGTAAAAAGTATGCAACACCGGACGATGAATTGCGTAAATCTGTCAAGATTGCGCAGGGTAAGGAATTTGTGGAAAAAATGGACGGCAAATACGACGCGCATATCGCGCAGGGTGGCAGCAATGTTTCGGGCGGACAAAAGCAGCGACTCTCCATTGCGCGGGCAGTGTACCGGGATCCGGAGATATACATCTTTGACGATTCGTTTTCCGCGCTGGATAACACAACGGACAGGAAGCTGCGCGCCAGCCTGGGCAAAGAAACAAAGGGCGCTACCACGCTTATTGTGGGGCAGCGCATCGGCACCATAATGGACGCGGACCAGATTATTGTGCTGGAAGAAGGAAAAATGGTGGGGAAGGGCACGCACAGGGAATTGCTAAAAAGCTGTACGGTGTATCAGGAAATCGCCTATTCCCAGCTTTCAAAGGAGGAATTAGTCAATGCCTAAAACAACAAAAAGCGCCACGCCGGCAGGGCCGGGTGGCAGGCCAGGCGGCAACATGGCCGTCGCTGAAAAAATGGAAAAGGGGGAGACTACAAAAGCTTGGGGCAAGCTGCTCTCCTACTGCAAGCCTTACCTGCCCGTTATCATAGTGGCCCTTGCGTTTGCCGTTATCGGTACAATATTCACGCTCACCGGGCCGGGTTATCTCAGCCAAATCACAGACATCATCACGGTGGGGCTTGGTTCGTCTATCGACCTTGGCGCTATATTGGAGCTGGCAGTGACGTTGATTATCTTGTATACGGCGGGTATGCTGCTCTCTTGGATGCAGGGGCGCATTATGGCAACCACAACACAAAAAATCACCCAAAAGATGAGGAACGATATCTCTGTAAAAATAAACAAGCTGCCTTTAAAATATTTTGACAACAGCAGCTATGGCGATGTGCTGAGCCGCGTGACAAACGACGTGGACACCATTGGCACAACATTAAACCAGAGCATTGGATCGCTGGTGTCCGCCATTACGCTTTTTGTGGGCGCGCTCATCATGATGCTGCTTACCAACACCACGCTGGCGCTGGTTGCCATTGCCGCGGTTGCCATTGGCTTTGTGCTGATGATGCTGATTATACGGAAATCACAAAAGCATTTCTCCGCGCAACAGGAACAACTGGGCGCAATGAATGGACATGTGGAGGAGGTTTATTCCGGCCACAACATCGTCAAGGCGTATAATGGCAGCAGGCAGGAAAAAGAGAAATTTACCGCTATCAACAAAAAGCTGCACAGCAGCGCGTGGAAGTCACAGTTCTTATCCGGCATCATGATGCCCATTATGCAGTTTATCGGCAATTTTGGTTATGCCGCAGTGTGTGTGGTGGGCGCAATCCTGGCTTTCAACGGCAGCATTACCTTCGGCGTTATCGTGGCGTTTATGATTTATGTACGGTTGTTTTCACAGCCGTTGTCGCAGCTTGCACAGGCGGCAACCAGCCTGCAGTCCACAGCCGCCGCGTCAAACCGCGTGTTTGAATTCCTTGGCGAAGAAGAGCTGGAGAACGAGGACGGCAAGCGGATAGAGCTGTCGCACGTAAAGGGCGATGTGGAATTTAAGCATGTGAAGTTTGGCTACTCCGAGGACAAGACGATTATAAACGATTTCTCCGCACACGCCCGCCCGGGTGAGAAGGTGGCTATTGTCGGCCCCACGGGTGCGGGAAAGACGACGATGGTTAACCTGCTCATGCGGTTTTATGAGGTGGATAATGGTGAAATTTTAATTGATGGCATTCCCGTTAACCACCTGACGCGCGAAAATGTGCATGAACAATTTTGCATGGTGCTGCAAGACACCTGGCTGTTTGAAGGGACAATAAAGGAAAACATTATCTACAGCAAGGAAGGCGTGACGGATGAGCAGGTGGTGCAGGCGTGCAAAGCGGTGGGTGTACATCACCTGATCCAAACCCTGCCCAATGGATATGACACCGTTCTGGATGATAAAACAACTCTTTCCGCAGGCGAAAAACAATTGATTACCATTGCGCGCGCCATGGTAGAGGACGCGCCCATGCTGATATTGGACGAGGCGACCAGTTCCGTGGATACACGCACAGAGATATTGATTCAGCAGGCGATGGATAAGCTGATGGCGGGACGCACCTCCTTTGTGATTGCGCACCGATTGTCTACTATCAAAAACGCCAACCTGATACTGGTGATGAAGGATGGCGACATTATAGAGAAAGGCACTCATGAGGAGCTGCTTGGTGAAAACGGTTTCTATGCCGAGCTATACAACAGCCAGTTCCAAAAGGCCTCCTGACCAAAACCGAAGAAAGCCGGAATACAGGAAACCCCGTACACCGATTGGTGTGCGGGGTTTTGTGGAAATCGGTATTTATTTATACAATGGGCCATAGGTTGTGCATGCCCGGTAATCTGCCCCTTCGCGGTCGGTTGTGCCAAACGCGTTCCACGCTGCCGGGCGGAAGATGTTCTCCTCCGGCACGTTGTGCATGTTTACAGGAATGCGCAGCATGGAGGCCAGCGTAATAAACTCCGCGCCCACGTGTCCGTATACGCTTGCGCCGTGGTTTGCTCCCCAGTGCGCCATCACAGAGTATACATCCTTAAATGCGCCCTCGCCTGTCAGTCTTGGGGCAAACCATGTGGATGGCCATCCCTCGTCTGTCCGCTTTTCTATAATCGCCGCCGCGTCGTTGCCAAGGTCGCAGGTATAGCCCTCAGCAATTTGCAGCACAGGCCCCAGCCCGTCAACCATGTTTAGCCGTACCATGGTGATGGGCATGCCGCCCATCGTGCGGAATTTGCTGGAGAACCCGCCGCCGCGGAAATACCCAAGGTTGCCGGGCACCCATTGCGTCGCGTCCAGGCAGGCCTTTTCTTCCTCTTCGCTAATCTCCCAATATGGCTTCATCGCAGGCTTGCCGTCCTTTTGCTGCTGCCCGGAGAAGTCCAGCGCCGTCGCCCCGCTGTTGATCAGGTGAATAATGCCGTTCTCCGCGTATCCCGTGGGTTTTTTGCCGGTCACGCGTTCCAGCGATTCCGGGCTCCAATAGGTGCGCACATCGCTGAATGCCGCTGCAGAATTTGTCAGCAGGTGACCCATCAGCATAGAGAGGCCGTTCAGGCAGTCGTTTTCCGTCGCCACCACATAGGGCCGGCGTATGCCGTTCCAGTCAAAAGACGAACAAAGTATGCTTTCCAAAAAATCGGCATTGGGCATGAAGTCTGTCCACTGCCGTTGCCCCTGGAACCCTGCGGCTATGGCGTTGTTGCCGTTGCCTTCCTCGTTCCAGCCAATGTCCTTCAAATGCTGGGAGCCGTCCATCATGTCCTTGACGATAAGCGCCATTTTTACGCTATATTCCCAGTCCGCGTCAAATCCCGCCTGGTCTTTGCCGTTTTCGCCGTTGTAATAATCCGGTCCTTGCTTGCAGTTCTCCTTTGTCCACGCAAGCGCTTTTTTAAATTCATCCTTGTTGTAGATTTCTTTTTCCACACGCCGGATAATCTCACTCATGTCCTTATATTCGCAACGCATACCAAAATATTTCTCAAACAACTCCGGATTCACAATGCTGCCCGCAATCCCCATGGACACGTTGCCGAGTGACAGGTATGCTTTGCCCTTCATCTCGCCCACGGCCACGGCGCTTCTGGCAAACCGCAGAATCTTCTCTTGCACGTCCGCCGGGATAGACCTGTCGTCTGCCTCCTGCACCTCGTGCCCATAGATGGAAAATGCAGGGATGCCCTTTTGCGCGTGTGCTGCCAGCACAGCCGCAAGGTATACCGCCCCCGGGCGTTCCGTTCCATTAAAGCCCCAAATTGCCTTGGGCGTCGATTTGTCCATGTCCATTGTTTCACTGCCATAGCACCAGCATGGTGTTACGGTGAGCGTGCCACACACACCTGCGCGGTCAAATTTTTCCTGGCAGGCTGCGGCCTCCGCTACTCCCGCAATTGTGCTGTCCGCAATTACGCATTCCACCACATTGCCGTCGCGGTCTTTGATATTCGCCTCTATGAGAGCTTTTGCTGCCTGTGCCATTCCCATCGTTTGCTCTTCCAGGCTTTGGCGGACGCTCTGGCTGCCCTCCCGTCCGTCTATCGTTGGGCGTATCCCTAATTTCATCTATGCTTCCTCCTTTAAGAAATATAATAAAAAATATTGCTCCTCGGTTTCAGTGTCATACTCAGTCCAGGCGAAACACTTCCTCCATGTCTGCCCACCATTCTCCCTCGACAATTGTGTCAAGTGGCTGCTGGCAGGGCTTGCATTCGTCCCACCATTTTTGCGTTGTGGGGTCTGCCGCCATTTTTGCCATGTCCGCTTCATAGTTATCGCCGGTATATTCATAATAAGAAAACAAATACCCATCCCGTAGAAAAATGGTATAATTTTTGATATTGCATTCTTTGATCATATCCAGCACTTCAGGCCATGCGTTCGCGTGTAAATCCCTATAATACGCTTCCTTTTCCGGCCTGACCTTTATTACCTGTCCATACCGTTTCATTGCAGCTCCTCCAGTTCTTTTTTAATCCGTTCCATGTCCAGCGGAAAAGTGCCATATTCGCGCGCCAGCTCTACCATGTAGGCATAGCTCTCCGCCGCCACATCGCTGGAGACGGAATGGTCGCTCTGGCAGATATACCCGCCGCCCTGCGCGGCCTGCAATTTATACAACACTTCGCGCTTAATCCTGCGCTTGTCGCCGCTCTCCAGCTCGCGTACATCAATGTTGCCCACAAACGCCAGCCTGCCGCCATACGTTTTTTTCAGTTCCACCACGTCAAGGTGTGCCTTCACCTCCACGGGGTTATATCCCTTTAGCCCGATTTCTATGAAGTCTTCATAAACAGGTGTGGCGTTGCCGCACCCGTGATAAATCATCATTAACCCGGCTTTGTTGCATTCTGCGATAATGCGCTGTGTGATGGGCTTGAATATCTCCCGCCATTTTTCCGGGGAAAACAACATGCCGTTTACATAGGCGATATCGCCCCAGATATACATGCCGGATAGCTTTCCTTTTGCTTTTTCGATCTGCGCTTTGGTAAGGCCCACGAGAAAATCACCCACACGCTGCATAAAATCCCCAAAAAGCTCCGGCTCCAGCATCATCCAGTACAGCGCGTTTTCCGTTCCCATGCACCGCCAAACATATTCATAGCCCTCGCAAACGGAACCAAACACCGGGAAATCTTCGCAATACGCGTCTACCCTGCTGATCCAGCTGGGGATTTCAAATGTGATCGCGTCGCCCAGACCGTTGATCTGGTCGCCGCCGCTGCGCTCCAGCCTGCGCGGGTCGTTTGCCGGCTCTATCACAAACCCTGCCATTTCCTCCGGTTCCTTAATGGAAAACTCTTCAAAGTGCGGCATGGGCAGGTCGCCCCGACGCAGCACTGTCGCGCCAAAGCCCGTCTTCACAAGGATATCGTCTCCCTCTTGCCGCAGGATTTCAAAATCCTGTATCACAGGATCCATGTTTGGATTCACAACAATATAATCCAGATCAAACTTCCGGTAGATGTCTACATCCTCTCCCCATGCCTTGCGCGCATTCTTCAAAAAACCCGTCCAGAAAAAATCGCTGACGGGCACCCGGTCCCCCTCTTTGTGGTCAAGCGCCGCTTGTAGGCGCAAAAGCTTTTGCTGTTTGCTCATTTTTGCCTCCATTTGCCTATATGGGAGATAGTGCTCAGTCTTGCTCCTTTGCCGCCTCGAACATTGCTTCTATATTTGCAGGGCTTACATCCGGCATGATGGCCTCGTGGCTGGGGGAAATAATAAGCCCGGAGGGGAAAAGCCGCCGCAAAAAGCGCACCTTGTTTTTAACATCCCCGGCACTGCCGTTTACCAGCAGGTCTTGCGTATCCACGCCACCGCAAAAAGCGCCCATTCCGCTAAATTCTTCTTTCAGTCGCTCCGGTTCCATGCCAGCCGCCAGCGCTTGTATGGGGTGCACCACGTCCACACCGATGTCAAACAAATCCGGAATAATTTCAGAGATTGCGCCGCACGAATGATAGAGTACCTTTAGCCCATATTCTTTGGCCTGTTCCACCAGCCTCTTTGCGCCGGGCAGCACAAATTGCCGTATCATGTCTGGCGAAAGCATAAGCCCGCGCTGGCTGCCCATATCGTTGCCAATGAGCACGGCGTGCAACCGTCCCCGCGCGCACTCGTAAAAAATCTTGTTTGCCCGTAGGTAAAAATCAACAATCTTATCATCCACTGCCCGGTATAGTTCGGGGTTGGCAATCATGTTCATCAGCGCGTTTTCCATGCCAAACGCGGCACAGGTATCTTGGAAGTGTGCCGACCATGCCATGCCAAGGATTGCCTTGTCCTTGGGAACCGATTGAAATAAATCCTCACACGCATCCGCAGAGATATACCGCTCTGGCTCTGGCCAGTGAAACTCATCCACCGATGCCACATCTTCTTTGTCCGCAAACCAGCCTTCCTCAGTCAGGGTGCGGTCGTGCGAATCCACATCGCCGCTTTGCTGAAAATCAAACGCAGCGTAGATTGCGTCACTTGTAGGGGATTTATAAGGAATCTCTACCGGATACAGGTCGTCGTCTATCTTTTGCTTCAGTTCTTTTAGATCGCTTACGCCAAAATATTCATATAATCCAGGAAGGGAAAGCGCGTCTGGCATACCCAGCCAGCTTGCGGGGTGATCCACCTCTTCCCTTGCCACTGTTTTCATAAAACGTTCGATGCTGTTCATTTTCATCCTCCAGATTGTATTCTTACCCTCTGTCAAACGCTTAAGTTGCGTATTCCTCGGCCAGCCGCATCGCCAGTTTTTCCCATTGCCAAAGGTTTTGCGGTGCATAGCTCACAGTGGAAATGTCCTTCATAATCAGCTCTACATGCCCGCCCTTTGCTGCATCCAAAAACTCACGCAGCTGTTTTTCCGCCTCGGCAAGGTCAAGGTTCTTGGCTGTGAAAATTGCAGGATTGGGCTTGCGGCTCATCACATAGCTTGCGCCCAGATTGGATACCGCGCGCGCTGTGTCGCACCACGGGGAAACGGATACCTTGCGCAGGTTGGGGATGCGTCGCAGCACCTCTGCCTTGCTATCGAGCGGCTCGCAGCAGCCATAATAGGTGAGCCCAAACCGCTTGAGCCAGCGCATATCGTGCTCCACGGCAAATTCCCAATGCATATTCGGCGAAACGCTGGAGAAGATCTGTGCGTTGGAGCAGCCCCACATATTATGCGGGTGCACATGCGTGGAGTCATAATCCGCCCCCGGCAAATCGGACACATACCCATAGCCGCCCGACCCGATGCGTGTGTTGTTATTGTCCAGCGAAAGCAGGTTTTGTTCGTCGAGCTGGTCCAGCTCGGTCATCCATGCGTCCACCATGCGTTCGTATGCCTCGTGCACCATTTCCGGACGCATCACAAGATCCATCATCGCTTCCTGCACGCCCCACCAGCGTACCAGGAAATCCCACGGCGTGTACCAGATATGTGTCTGCCCGGTAAGCTTTACCTCCGCTATCCCGTCAAACAGATCACACATTGCCGCATAACGGTATTGCGTGGCTTTTTCCAGATAGGTTATTTTGGGCATTTTTATTTTCAAAATGTCCTCCGGCTCTTTGATCTGTATTTCAAAATGCCGGGAGTAAATTTCATTCTCGTCGTCCGTATGCGCGGTCTCCACCTTTTCCAGTATGCCAAAATCCGTGCTGTGGAATACCTTCTGGCAGGAAAAGAAATCATCGACGACCATATCGCCTGGCATATGCCGCGCCTGGTAAATTGTGCGCCGCAACTCGGTTTCCAGCTCGCGCGCCCACGGGTGCACGCATGTAAGTGTTAGCTCGTCGTCCACATTCATTTCGTGCCAGGGAATTTCGTTAATCCACACCATGGGGCGTTTGGATTTCAGGTCGTTCAGGCTGCGCCACAGCTTTGCTTTAGCTGTTTGCGCGTCTTTTTTGCCAATTTCAATATAGGCCTCGCCCAGCTTGCGCAAAATATCTTTATCCGCCTGTGGCAGGGTTATTTCTTCCTCCACCGGGAGAGGGGTAACATGGCTTGGATCGTGCAGCATGTCAGTATCCTTTCTGTACAAAGAACGCTAAATTTTTATGATGCATCAGATGTAGCTATACTATGTCCATGGATTCAGTAGAGATAGTGTTTACTTGCCTGTGCCATATTTTTTTGCTTCGTCAAACATCGCAATAATATTTTCCGCCGGGATTTCCGGCAATATGTAATCGTGGCTTGCCGCCACTATATATCTGCCGTATTTGCCGAGTATATCTATAATGCGGCGTGTTTCATCCCGAACCTGCTGCGGCGTGCCATAAGAAAGCAGCTCGTTTTCGTCGATACCGCCAAAGAAGATACACTCGTCTTTAAATTCATTCACCAGCTTTTCCGGCTCCATGTGCTCGGCATTCACCTGTATGGGGTTAATCGCGTCCACACCAATCTCAATCAGGTCGCCTATAATCTCGCTAATGTCGCCGCAGGAATGCAATGCCGTTACGCATCCGTTCCGCTTTGCCTGCTCAAACAGTTTGGCAAGGTATGGCTTGTAAAATTTGCGCCACATATCCGGCGCCATTAAAAGCGCCCGCTGGCTGCCCATGTCGTTGCCAATAAAATACATGTCAACAAGGCCTTTGTTTTGCTCAAACGTGCGCCTGTCCAGTTCATAATAAAAAGAAAAACAGTTCTCTATAATTGCCTCGCAAACAGCGGGGTTTACATACATATTCACAAAAAACTCTTCCATATCCATCAGCTCGGTGGAATCATGGAAAAACGGCGCCCATGTGCCTCCGATGAGGCAATAGTCCTTTGCCCATGCAATCTGTTCTTTTGTATATCCAACATCATAATGATCGGGATTTTCAAAATAAGGATAGGCCTCTACCTCTGCAACAGTTTCCACGCCCGCAAGCGGATGAGTCAACGCCTGTCCATAATGCGCGCCGCCGCGCACGATGCCCCACTCAGCCAATTGCCTGCCGTCCGCTGCCTTTTCGCGTTCCGGGCCGGTATATTTTGGTCGGATCGTCTTAAAATCAAGTTCAAGTTTTTCATAAAGCGCATCGTCCTCATCCTTTGCGTTCAGGGCAAAAACGATGTTTTGTGTTGTTTCCGGCGCACCGCCATACCACATGGGATACTGGTCCATATTCGTTCTTTTAAATGGTGCCAACGCCCGTTCCTTATGGTTCATTCGCTATTCCTCCGGCAAGCATTTGCTTGAAAAAACCGTTTGAAAGAGGGGGATGGCTCCCCCTCTTAAACGGTGTATTGTGAGCCTCTACCACTGTGTCGGGTAGAATCCTTCCACGTTGTCTGATGTGATCATATCTGTTGCAAGATAGCCTACGGGAAGTACTTCCTCGCCCGCAAACCATTCTGCCATGGTGCGTGCGCAAAGTCCCGCGTCGCCTTCTGCGCTCTGGTAGTTGATAATCAGCAGGTCACCTGCTTTTACAAGGTCCTGACCCGTCTTGGAGTTGCCGGCTGCAACAATCATAATGTCGTCGCGGCCCGCTTCCTTCACGGCATCCACAGCGCCTGTTGCCTGTGCGGAGTCGTCCGCCAGGAAGATAGCGTTCAAATCATCGCCAAAGCGTGTGATCCAGTCAGAAACAACCTGTTTCACTTCTGCCGCCTCGAATCCGGGAGATTGGATATCCAGTGTTTTAATGTCAGGATACTTCTCTGCAAACTCTGTGATGGGGCCATAGGTGCGCGCATAGTAGGGGGATCCACCCGGATCATGCGTAATATAAGCGATACCGCCTTCGCCGCCCATTGCTTCGCCCAGCGTGTCGGCAAGCTGCCTCATTTGTGCCCAGTCGTCCGGGCCTGTCCATGCCGCCATGTAAGGCATTGCGTCAGAAGTTGTCAGCATGTTTGTGCCAAATGCCGCAATCCCGGCCTGTGTGATTTTACGGAACTGCTGTACAGCATTCTCTGCCGAAAGCGGGATCAACGCAATCGCATCGGGCTGTGCGTTAATCGCCTGGTCAATAAGCTGGTCCTGCAGCGCCTGGTCCCAGTTGGGAGACCAAACTTCTACTTCCATGCCAAACGCTTCGCACGCCTGCTTCATGCCTTTTTCATAAGCGGTTGTCCATGCGTGGTCGCCATGAACAATGGAAATCACTTTTTTGCCTTGCGGGCCGTCTCCGGGTGATGCAGGGATGCCTGCGTCCTTCTCACCTGCGTCCCAGCCGACATATTCCATGTCATAGTAGCGTCCTGCGTCGTCTTCGGGCAATGATGACGGATCTTCCGGGCGATCGGGGAATGCTTTTTCAATCGGATCGGGCATCAATTGCTGGTTGTCTGTTGTTTTTTCTGATGCAATAACAGCAGCAATGTCAATCGCGCCGCCCTCTGTGTTTGTGGCGTCCTCTTCAGCCGGTGTGTCGGCTGCGGGCTCTTCTGCAGCAGCGGTTTCTTCCGCGGCGGGTTCTTCTGCGGCAGCAGTTTCTTCCGCGGCGGGCTCCTCTGTCCCTGTGCTTGTGCATGCAACAACTGCAAACATCAGCACCAGCACCAAAGCCACAATGGTCAATACTTTTTTCATTTTTTTCCTCCTAGTTTTATAGTCTGTTTTTTTCAAGGCATTTTTGCCTGAAATTTGGTTCATAGTTTGGTTTTGCCCGATTCCTGCATATATTTTTGCACAAGATCGGGCCGAATGCCCAGCGTCTTTTGCTTGGCGTATTTGGTAAATGTTTCATATAGCACGCAGAAGGCCAGCACAATACCGATAAAGAGTATCTGCACCTCAAACTTACCCACCAGCGTGGTGATTACGCCAAACATGGCGAGAATGGCCACGATGGATACAAATGTGTTGAGTACGCTGCCCTTGCCACCCGCAATATCCGTGCCGCCGATGATTGTGGCAGTGAGGCCCACCATCAGTGGGGCAATGCCCTTTTCCCCCAGTGTGGGGGTGGCTGTGCCCGCCGATACGCCATACAGCGCACCGCCAAGGCCGCAAAGGATGCCGGATATCATGAAGATGAGGATTGTGTTTCGGTCGCTCTTAATACCTGCCAGCCAGGCCGTCTCCAGATTGCCGCCCAGCATATAAACGTTGCGCCCAAACCTTGTTTTGGCAAGCACGACCATTAAGATAATCACCGCCGCCAGCGTAAACAGGAACAGCACACTGAATGGAAGGAAGGGGATGGGGCTGCTGTTCAATATGTCGGTCACCTCAAAATCCCCTTTTACGCTAATCTCAGCGCCGTTGCTGTAAATATTAAGCAGTCCTTTTATAACAAACTGCATACCCAGCGTTACGATAAAAGAATGTATTTTTGCTTTTGCTACCAGTATACCGTTGGCGAGGCCAAACAATGCGCCAACCCCAGCTGCCACCAAGAACGCAACGCCCCAGGGCAAGCCTTCCAGTGTTCTCATGCCCAGCACCATCATGGCGCCCATGGTGGCCATATAGCCTACCGAAAGATCCATGTGCCCGGCAATCATGCATAGTGTAAACGCCAGGCCGATAAAGGTGTAGAGTGATGAGCCGCTGAAGATTGATGTAAAGTTGTATAGTGTATAGAAGTTGTTTGCAAAGATTCCAAATATGAGCACAATCCCCAGAAACACAAACGCCCTGTAATCGTTGATCATACTTGCGTGAAATTTTCTCTTGGTTTGTTCCATTGTCACGCCCTCCCCAGTTTTCTCTCAGAGCTGGTGTTGATCCATACCACGATGAGGAACACAACGCCCGTCACCAGGTATTGGCTGAATGTGGAGATGCCGATCAATGTCATGATGTTTTTGAGCATTCCCACCACCAGCACACCGCCGAACACACCCACAATGTTACCCTTGCCACCAGCCAGTGTCATGCCGCCCAGCAGCACGGCTGTGAGGCAGTCAAAGTCATACCCCTCACCGTTGGAATACGCGCCGATCTTGGTCATGGATGTGTAGAATATACCGGCAATCGCTGCGCACAGCGAGCACAGAACATAAGCGAGAATAACTGTTTTGGCGCAGTTCACGCCCGAGAGCCGCGCAGCTTCGTAATTGGAGCCCACCATTTTTAGCTTATTGCCAAAACGTGTGCGTGTCATCATGAAGTAGGCGAAGACAAAGAGAACGATCATAACCACAACCATAAGCGGCAGCGCGCCGTCAAAGAAATAGGTACGCGCAAAGGAGTTGAACTGTACTGCCGCCTGCTGTGCAAATTCGCTGTCGCCCGCTACCGTATCTGGGTAAATCTGCGAGCCACCCCATGCCACGCGCACAATGCCGGACAGCACCATGTTGAACGCCAGCGTCCAGATAATGGGGTTTGCGCGGAATTTGCCGATCAATATGCCGTTTACCACACCAACCAGTGTGCCAGCCGCAATACCGCCCACCACACTGACTACAATGCCGAAGGGTATAAGCTGTACCGCCATCATGCCGGACAAAGCCATTGTCATGGGCAGCGACATATCATTGAAATTTGCCGAGTACACCACAAACGCCAGCCCTGCACACGCCATGCCGGTAAGCGACACCGCGTTCAGGATGGACCGGATATTGTCGATGGAAACAAACCGCCCTTGCGCAATAATCAGTCCAATGACCAGCAGGATCGCAACAATAAAGTATGCGCCCGCACGGTTGATAAAAAGACTTGTCTTGCTAATGTCTGTTCTTCTGGAATCCTGCTTTATCCCGGGAGCTGTTGCCTGTTGTTCTTTTGTTGTCATGATACGTGCCTCCCTTCCCCGTTTGCTGCCATCAGCAGCGTATTTTCATTTATTTCATGTTTTTGTATCTCGCCCACAATATATCCTTCCCGCAATATGATTGCCCTGTCGCAGAGGCCGACTACCTCGGGCAGGTCACTGGAGAGGAGTATTACACCGTTGCCCCGTGCCGCGTAATCCAGAACAGCCTGGTGGATAATCTGTTTTGCGCCGATATCCACGCCGCGTGTCGGTTCGTCCAGTACCAGCACGTCCACCGCTGTCGCCAGCCATTTTGCCATCAGCACCTTTTGCTGGTTACCGCCCGAAAGGTTGTTTACAAGACGAGCCGGCTCGGGTGGGTAGATGGAGAGTTCTTCAATTTTTTTATTTACTACGCCCAAATGTTTTTTGGGGTAATAGGAAGCTCCTTTGGAAAGCTGGTCGATGATTGTAACCAGTATGTTATCCGTTACGCTCTGGGTAATGGCCAGCCCCGCCACCTTGCGGTCTTCCGTCAGGTAGCCGATGCCGCCATTTACTGCTTGGGTCATATCTTTGAAGGAAACTTCCTTTCCATCCAGAACGACCGTTCCCTGGTCCAACGGGTCGGCGCCCACAAGCGAACGGCCGATTTCCGTTCGTCCCGAGCCTGCGAGGCCCACAATGGCAAGCACTTCGCCCCGGTGTACGGTAAAATCAACATGGTGAAAAAATCCCCAGCGTGTGAAATCCTTTACCGTGAGAAGTTCCTCGCCGATCTCTGCCGTATGCTCCGCATAAAACTCATTTACGGATTTGCCTACCATTTTCTCTATCAGGTGCTCAGTGGATGTTTCTTCTACAGGATAAGTCCCCACTTTTTTACCGTCCCGCATAACGGTGATGTTATCCGCAACCTCGAAAATTTCTTGCAAATGGTGGGAAATGTAGATGATGGCAAGGCCCTGCTTTTTTAGCGAATCGATAATGGCAAACAGCCGTTTTACCTCCTCGCTGGACAGTGCCGAGGTTGGTTCGTCCATAACGATGATGGACGGGTTGCTGCCCAGCACCTTTGCGATCTCTGTCAACTGTGCGTCGCACTGGCTGATCTCGGAAACCTCCTTGGTGGGATCTTGCTTGCCCAGTCCCACGCGTTCCAGTAGTTCGCTTGCCTGTCGCACGGCTTCTTTTTTGTCGATAAAAAGCGCATTCTTTTTGGGCAATCTTCCCACAAGCAGGTTTTCGTAAATGGAAATGCGCCTTGCCAGGCTCAACTCCTGGAAGATCATGCCCACGCCGTGTTCCTTTGCCAGGGAAGGGGAGTGTAATTCACACAGCTTTCCGTCGATATAGATTTCCCCGGTGTAGTCGCTGTACAGGCCTGCCAGCATTTTCATTAGCGTGGACTTTCCTGCCCCGTTTTCACCGACAAGCGCATGTACCTCTCCGGCACGCACGGCAAAGTCCACTTGATCCACCGCCAGTGTGCCCGGAAAACGCTTGGATACGCTTCTCATTTCCAGCGCATAAGCATTTTCGTTTGTGTTCACCGCTTCACTCATAACTCACAATACCTCGCTTTATACTATTCTTCATCAAAAAAGATTATGTTTTTGTCTGCGTATTACGTGTGCGGAGGAGGCCAGATGCACCGTAATAAAAGAACGGCAATTCTATATTTTTTTCTGACTACGCAGAAAAAACCTCTCGCACAGCATATCCTGCTATATACCTTGTGCATTTTCTGTTTTTTATTTATACCTATTTATATGTTTTCGGCAAAAAGTCATTGCGAAATGAAACTGTTGATCTTGCTTCATTATATCCACAAATTTGCAAAAAACAAATGGATTATTTTTTCAAAAAGGTATAAATTTTTTACACTTTTGCGAACATAATTCACATAACGCCTCTCCGGGCGCTTTTACAATTGTTTACTTTTTTATTCCGTCACGTTATAATACCTAATAATAAGGACGATCACTTCCCAGAGGGTAATGTAATGTATCGATTATTGATTGTAGATGATGAAGACCATCTGCGTAATTTGATTGCCAACCAGATTGACTGGCAGGGCATTGGGTTTGAAATTACATGTGCGCGTGATGGAAAAGAAGCGCTGGAGGTTGCAAAAGAGTTCCGACCAGACGCCCTTTTGACGGATATCCGTATGCCCTTTATTGACGGATTGGAATTGATTCGGCTTTTGAAGGTTGAGATCCCCGGCCTTTTTACTGTGGTGCTTTCCGGCCATGACGAATTCGACTATGCAAAGAATTCGCTGCAAATGGGCGTTACCGACTATCTTCTAAAGCCCATTCGCCCAAGTATGCTTATCTCTACCATGACAGGGCTGAAAGAGAAAATGGATGAAGCCGCCAGGCAGCAGCAGGATATTGAACACATCCGGCTGCAACTGGAAGAGAGTATGCCTTTTTTGCGGCAGCAATATTTGATGATGCTGCTGCATGAATCCCAACCGGAAGCGCTCATTCGCCAGCAGTTTGAATACCTTGGGATAGAGCTTGTGGGCAGTGCGTATGCCCTTTGCCTGTTTGACCACAGCAGCCCCGCAAATCCCGCAGACAGGTTCTTTACCTATTTCGCCGTGCAGGAGATTCTAAAAAAGCAATTCCCCGAAAACGCCGTCTGCTTTTTTGATAACGCAGGCCTGCATTATATTATCTGTGGGTTGAGCGGTGAAAAACACGAGAGGGAAGCCATCAGCGCCTTGCTAGAGAACGCGATTCAAACGGTTTGCTCCCGGCTTTCCCTCACGGCTACCGCCGCAGTGGGTTCAGACGTTGTTTCACTTTCCTGCCTGTCCCGTTCCTGCCAGACCGCTTTTGCCGCGCTGGACGGCAGGGTTGTGGGAGGGAAGGGGAAGGTATATGACGCAAAGGATTATTTATTAAAGGAAGACGCTGTTTTCCGGTTTTCCTTTCAGAACGCAATGGAAATCCTTACCCGGTTGCCCTTTGAGCAGCCTGATGTATTCTGTCTTAAGCTGGACGCCCTTTTTGCGGAAATACGCTCGCAAAACTGCACGGATATTACTTATTTGCATATTATTTTTGCTGATCTCATTAGTAATGCGCATAAAATCCTTTCTGAATACAAGGACAGCGCGGGTTCCATTAACGGGAATATTTACCATGAATTATTTTCTTTGAAAACGCTGGACGAAATGCAGGAGCTGGCCAGCCAGTATATTATGGCTGTGAAAAACCAGATAGACGCCGAGCGCTCGGAAAAGCAACAAAGCCTGATTGGCCAGGCGCACGATTATATTGACCAAAACTTTTGCGATTCGAGTCTCTCTTTAAGCAACGTGGCGCAGATGTTTTATGTGTCGCCTTCCTATCTCAGCAATCTTTTCAAACGGAAATACAATATGAATTTTGTGGAATACGTTACTCGGCTGCGTATGGAAAAAGCAAAGCAACTGCTGGCTTCCTCTGCGCTGAAGACCTACGAAATCGCGGAGCAGACGGGGTATAATGACCCGCAGTATTTTTCTAACAGTTTTAAAAAATATACCGGACTCACCCCGTCGGAATACAAGGCGGATGTTGCCGGCAAACAAACGTCATGAAAAAATTATCCTTGCGCGGTATGCGGCATTCCCTGATGTTCCGCGTCACCATCATCATATTTATTGTAATCCTTGCCGCCATATTGATATTGTCGTTTTATGCGGGCAATGTGTTGTCCTCCTATTCCTTCCAGACAGCGCGTGAAGACAGCCTTCAGCTGTTTGAGCAATCCGGCCAGCACATTACCACCTATATTAACACAATGGAGAACATTGCCGTGGCTTCCGCGCGTGATTCCACTATTTTGGGGCACCTGTTTACGAAAACATCCATATCCAAGATCAAGCTGCCCGCTGCCCCCGTGGAGGAATCGGCTTATTACTCTTATGAAGATCTTGAAGCGGCACTTATGTGGGAAGAGCATGAAAAAGATGAATCCCGCTATTATACGGATATGGTGAGTATTAAAGCGTTTTTAATCAACCTAACGGCGGCACAGGAAAACATTGAATGTGTGACACTTGTGCCCGAGGCACACGACCATCCGGTAGACACGCGCAATGCTGTGGGGACAAAGTATCCGTATAAAGAGCAGGCCTGGTATCAGGACGCGTTAACCCACCCGGACAAAAAATCCTTTATGTCTCCCCATATTCCGGAATATTTGCCCGCGGTGGATTACCCCGTTATTACCTACATTTATCCTATCCGGATGTATGAATCCAGCACGCCGCTTGCCATGCTGCTGATTGACCTCAATTACAGCACGCTGGAAAGTATTTTAAGCGATCTTTCGCTGGGTGATTCAGGGTATGCGTTTATTGTGAATTCCGCTGGGGAATATATCTATTATCCAGATGACCGTTTTTTGAGCACGGGGCAGGTAGAGACGCCTTTTGCTGATGCTGCTTATATTGATACGGTATTGCAAGGCAACTCCTCCTTTATTGCGCAGGACGAAAAGGGAATTGAAAATGTGGTTTTCTCCACTTCTGTGGATGGTACCGACTGGTACCTTGTGGGCGTGATTCCGTACGACCAGCTTAACGCGCCCGCCACCAGCCTGCGAAACACGCAGATTATCATAGGGCTGGTTGTGGCGGGGCTGGTTTGCGCATTGTTGTACGTGTTTTTCCGCAGCTCTGTATTTACCCGGCTACAGCGCCTGCGTAGCCACATGGCGGAGGTGGAAAACGGCGACCTGAATGTTTCCTTTGAAACGAGGCGTGATGACGAAATTGGCAAACTGGGCGAGGGGTTTAACACAATGATCGTTCGCCTGAAGCTGCTGATTGAAGATATTACGAACACGCAAAACCAAAAGAGAAAAGCGGAATTTGCCGCGCTGCAATCGCAAATCAACCCGCACTTTTTGTATAATACGCTGGATTCTATTGTGTGGATGGCGGAAACAAACCCGGCGGGTGCTTCTGAAATGGCTTATCTGTTGGGTACATTCTTCCGCCAGTCGCTTTCGGGCGGAAATGATATCATTCCGCTTTGCCAGGAGCTTGCCATTGTGGAGGCCTATCTTAAGATACAGCGAATCCGTTATGAGAGTTATTTTGACTATGAAATCCATTTTACGCAGGATGTGGCAAACATTCCCCTTCCCAAGCTTATTGTGCAGCCGCTGGTGGAAAATGCAATTTACCATGGCATCAAGCAGTCGGGCAGAAAGTGTATGCTTTCCATTTACGCATTTCGTTTTGAAGACTGCGTTTATATTCAGGTTGTGGATGACGGCGTGGGAATGACCGGCGAAGAGCTGAAGAAGGTCATGAAAAAAACACCGCCAAAGGTATCACGCATGAACGGTGTAGGCGCGCGTAATGTGGATAATCGCATCAAACTTTATTTTACTGAAAAATCCGGCCTTGCTTATTTTTCCCATAAGGATAAGGGGACGGTGGCTTGCATCTACATCTATCAGGAAAACACATCCGAAGAGCCTGCCGGGGAATAACCGGCGGTGCAGCAAAAAAATTGACAATTATCTGACACGTATATGGCGGTGGGAAAAAACGTAGTATACTTTTATTAACATAAGCAGGAGCAAATGGCTATGAGTGAAAAAGAAGCTTTAGAAAACCTGCTGGAGTTTCAATTTCCGCAGCTCGGTGGGCAGGGTGGGTGGCAAAGTGAAGCCATGGCATATGACCGGGCGGAGGCGCATGTGAAGAATTGCCTGCGGACACTACAACACGCCACGGTTTCCCTGGTTGCAGAGGGCGCAAAATGCCTTGCTGTCCGCATACTCGCCAAAAAAGCACTGTTATCACACAGCAACAGGGAGAGCCCCTGAAGCGGTAAAGCCACGGGTTCTGCATGGAGGTTATATGGGGGAGCCCCCCAGAGGCAGAGTAGAGACCATTGGTTGTTTCTATTCGAAAATAGTCTAAAAAAATCCAACCGGTAAAGGAGAACCGCCATGAATTTTTCAGATTTTGCACATACCTACCAAAGCTTCCGGGCTGCATTTTCCCTGGGGGACAAACGAACGACGAAAAAGGCGTTGAAGGAACTGGAGCAGGTTATCAAGCAGATTGAAAAATCCCGCGTTATGTTTACTTCCGGGCAGAACGCAATGGAAGGCATTGCGATGTATGAACAAATGGCGCATCTGGGCGAGGAAATGATGAAGCCTATGATGATGGTCAAGTATACGCAAAAAGCGGAAATGATGCGCACCATGCTGCAAAACGGTATGATAGAGGGTGGCGCGCCATCTTCTGCGCCGGATGCGCAGGGAACGGTGAATGTGCAGGGCTTTGGCAATATTGGCCGCATAGAACGCAACCCCAATTACCAAAGCTTTGAATCACAGTTTGACCAGGCGATTGACCTTGCGGACAAGGGCTTTTATTACAGCGCCATCACGCAGATGGAAGAAATGGAACGAAAATCGGTAGCCAACCCATTCCAGAATGTTGTTGTGAATTATAACCTTGGCGCGATTTGCTTTACAAAGCTGGGGAAGGGCAAAAGAGCCAAGCAGATTTTTGAAGGCTGTGTACGCGCATTTGACGGAAGTCCGTCGCTGGCACAGCAAGGCATGCCCATGCACGCAGCCGCGCTGGAAAACCTGATGTTGCTCTCGCTCGACTTTGATGAATACCAGAAATGGGCAAATGAGCTGCGGATTGTGGCGCCAGATTCGGCCATACTTTCTGGGCAGTTTCCTGCTGTAAAGGAAAAAGTAGAAGTGGAAGGCTGGGCATGGTGGCAAAGCATGTTTGCTATCGCTATGTCGTATTACAACCGTAACGACCCTGCCAAAGACCCGGGTCTATATGGTAACGCCGCTTCTGTTTTTGACCTGGTGATTGAAAACAGGCGAAGCCTGCGCCTGCCGCGTGAGGAAATGAGGACAGCGCTGTATGAATACAACGCGCTTATCATCAAAATTGTTTCGGAAAACATTAAAACAGAAGAGAACGCGGGCCGCCCCCTGCGCCCGGAGGAATACCTGTTTATGCTGGAGCAGGGCAGAAACACCATAGACGCATATAAGGATATTACCGAAGGCGACGCAAACATTGCGCACGAGCGGCAGACCTATACCATGTATATCGACGCGCTCACCCAATGAGGAGACACGTATGAACTGGGAAAATGTCTATGTGTTTATTTCCAGCACGTTCAACGATATGCACGCCGAGCGCGATTATCTTATAAAAGATGTGTTTCCCACGCTTGCCGAGTGGTGCGAGGCGCATTACCTGCGCCTTATAGACATTGACCTTAGGTGGGGCGTGACAGAGGCGGACGCCAATGAAAATAAAAACACCGTAAAAATCTGCATGGAGCGAATCGATGAATGCAGGCCGTTTTTTCTATGTTTTTTAGGACAGCGCCGTGGCTGGGTGCCAGAAGCACAGGATGTCTCCCAAGATACGCTTTTGGAATATCCTGAGCTCAAAGACTGTGTGGGCAGGGAATCCGTGACGGAAATGGAAATATTGCACGCGCTGTATTCGCCGTTCAATAAAAACGGCGTGCCCATGAAGGCGGTGGAACACGCATTGTTCTTTTTGCGCGAGTCGGATTATTTACGGGATATCCCAAGGGAGCCTGCCCAGCTTTATGAAACGTATACCAACGATGGCATTAAAGACCCACAGGAACGCGGGCAGGCGGATGACGCGCTGCAAAGCTGGCGGGATAAAGTTTGCCGCGACGAGCGAACAGCCGCCTTTCGCTATACCGCAGGGTGGGACAACACCGAACGCACGCCCGAGCTTATGCTGCCGCTATCACCTGATTCGGGGGAAGTGGAAGACATTCAAAGCTGGCAGCGGCTGTGGCAAAGCATTGATATTCCAAAAGAAGAATACAACAGGTTGATTTCCACCGGGAGGCTTTCCTCCTTCCGCTCGGGTGGGGAAGAACTGAGCGCACTTATCATCCGCCAGATGAAACAGGCGATAGAGAGGCGTTTTCCCACACACTTTGCTGCGCATGAGGAGGAAACCCCGGAAAACCGCCGGCAGCAGGAGTTTTTGTTTGCCGCTATGCAGGGATATGTGGAGCGGCCACATTGCTTTGACGAGTTGGATCATTACGCGGATAGCGATAGTGCAAAATTATTCGTTCTCTTCGCCCCGGCAGGCATGGGGAAATCCATGCTGCTTGCCAACTGGATTGTGAAGCAGAGGGAAGCGGGCGAGCCTGTTTTTGCCCGGTTTACAGGCACGGGGCTTAGCAATGTGGGCGCCCTGTTGCAAAGCCTGGTGGATGAGATCACAAAAAAATATGAATTGCCGCAGCCACAAGGGGTGGACGCACGGGAACGGTTTGCCCGGCTGCTGCAAAGCCTGGATGGCAAAAAAATAATAGTTGTGCTGGATGGATTAAACCAGCTTTCGAGTGGGCTTGCCGACTTAAGCTGGTTGCCTGTTTCGCTGCCGCCGGGGGTAAAGCTGATTGCCAGCATAAAAAGCGGAGGGCAGGATGCCGACGCCTGCCTGCGCGCACTTCAGGCACAGGGGGCAAAGCTTTCGCCAGTATCGCCCTTCGAAGCGCAGCAGGAGCGCGAGGAGCTGGCAAATGCCTATCTTTCGCAATACCTGAAAGGGCTTGACCAAAAACATTTAAAAGCGCTTACCCAAATGGGGGGCACGCAAAATCCGCTGTTTTTAAAAATTATCCTTTCTGAGCTGCGTACATTCGGCTCCTTTCGCACATTGATGGAACACATAAAAAGCGGTTATGGCAGCACGCCAGAGAGCGCATTCTTCCATGTGCTGGAACGGCTGGAGGGGCAGCCTGCTTACACGCCCGTTCCTCCCGCGGTATCCGTACCGCTGGTGTTCTCTTTGTTGGCCTGTGCACGGCGCGGCCTGCCCGCGGCGCAGATGGCGCAATGTGTGCAAATGGCACAGCCCGCCTACAGCCTTGCGCAGTGCCTGCAAACGGTGAATCTTTTGATGCGGCAAATGCGGTCTTATCTTGTACGCAGTGAAGACCGCATCGATTTTTTGTATGAAAGCCTGAACAACGCGGCGGCAAAACGTTATAAGAGTCACGCCGTGCATACACACACGTTACTTGCCCGAATGTTCCGCTTGCACGCTGATCCTGCCGGGGACGGGTCATTTGACACAGGCGAATTGCAGCCGTTGGCTCAGCTGCCCTACCACCTGCACGAATCGGAACAGACAGAAGAATTTATACGCCTTATGACGGATATCCGCTATTTAGACGCGCGCTGTGCCCTGCACGATATTTACCCGCTGCTGGAGGATTTTGAATACGGTGCGTTATTGGGCAACGGCGACGCGAAGGTGCTTTCCGGCTTTTTGAAGCAGCACGCGCAAAAGCTGCTTGCTCACACAAACCTGTTTTTCTCGTTGCTGCGGCACGAGGGTGTTGCGCAAGGGGCAACAGACGCGCTGCTTGCACAGGGAGGATATAAAAAACCGTGGATAAGCACAACGCCTGTACCCATCCATACTGATTATCTTCAAACGCAGGATAACGCAATGGGGGATGTCGGTATTTTCGCCTCTTTTTCATTTGACATGGCACGCATCGGCGCGCTTTCCGGCGATGCTAGAATTGCGTTTTATATGGAAAAGCTGGGGGTTTTGCGCATGATTGATGCAGGTGCGGCACGGCTTTTTGACCGTACAGTTTCCGTCTCCCCCTCCCGCCCGCTGGTGATGGCAAGCAGCCACGCGGGTACGCAGATTGCCATAGCCTATGAAAACGGCAGTATAGAATGCCACAATGTTTTTTTTGAAAATGGAGCGCCACAATACGCGCAAAAGGAGTGGGACGGCGTATATTACCTGCCGGAGTATGAAGACCCGGTGCTTCTTTATGCGGGTGATGCACTTTATTACCAGCGGGAGGAAGGCATACTTACCGCCGCGTCTCCTTCCGGTATGCGGGATTGGGAAATCGCGCATGGGGAGGTAAGCGGGATTTGTCCTTTGGGAAAGGATTTGCTCGTTACGCTGCGGCAGGGGACGGACACAGCTGTCTTTCTGCTCCACTCCACCACGACAAAGCAATACCCAAATATGGATGTGTTTTGCACCACGCCGATTGATGCTGGGCAGGCGGCGGTCTCGTTTTCTGATGGCGCGACAATCATTTTTGACGAAACACTGCGGGAGGCGGCGCAGCAAAAGTCGGAGAAACCTGCTGTTATACTGGCGGCGTGCGGCGGCAGCATGGCGGGGTTTGGCGACAACCTGCACATGCAATACCAATGGGATACAGAAACAGGTGTGTTGCTGCAATCGGATACCACAGGTGTATTTTTGAGCAAGGGGCAGCGCGTGCGCCCGCTTGGGCTGCACTGCGCGGAAGATGAATCCATCCTGCTGACAGACAGCGGCTTGTTCCGTTACGCGCAAAGCGCTGGACAGCGGCAGCAGTATACCATAAACTTTGCGGCGGCTCTTGCGGAAGGCGATGTGTTTTACAGCTTACGGGAGTCGCAAAGCAGGCACTGGCTGGCACGCGCTTCTACCCGGAAGGACTCTCTTTATACCACAGAAAACAACCTGATTTTGCGCCCCGTGATGGATCACAATGATTATGTATTGGTGGCGAATCCGGTTGGCGGAGGCGTTATCGTGCAGCCGGACAGTATGGCAGTTTGCGCCACAGATCGGGTGCCTGCGGGGCTTGCGGGCATAGCGGGCAGCAATGCGGAAGGGTTTTTCCTCGCGCAACGGACAGGGGATGTGCTGTTTCTCGCGGGGGATGGCGCCGTTACCCGTGCCTTTAACGCGGCGAAGGCGGGTGTTAAGGCGGCATCTGTCTCCATTCACAGCTTCGCCGGCCTGTTTGTGTGGTGCGGTGTTTTGATAGATGCATCACCGGGCATAGACGCGGAGCTGCCTGCCACATTGCTGCGTTTCTTCCGTGAGGAGGAAGGCTGCCTTACCGAAATTGGTACGCGTGTGCTTGGCAAGCGGGAGGGTGAGGTGCGTGCCATGACCTGTGCCGATGGCGTTCTTTACCTGTGCGTGTATGTGGATGGGGAAGGGACATTTCTGCATACTGGCAGCGTGCGGGAGTTTGTGCAGAGGGCAGAGCAAAAGAACAAGCTTTCCACAGGCGCGGTACTGGAGGTGGCTTATTCTGGCGGACTTTACCTGCGGGGCAGCCGCGCTGTTTATGCCGTAGAACCGCAGACAGGAAAAACACTTGCCACGCTGGAAGCCGACCTGCCGTTTACCGCTCTGTGTGACAACCGGTTCCATCCCCGTTCGCTTGTGCTTATTCAGGATGAGCGTGCGTTGTTTTTGGCGGTATTGCACCGCGCCGCTTCAAGATAATCCAAAAACCGCAAAATACTGCCCTTTTGTCCCTTGTGCACCGCCTGTCCTACCGCCTATAATAAACCACATATCAAAACAAATGTGGAGCGGCATGGACATGAAAATTGGAATTGGGATTGACACGGGGGGTACCTATACGGATGCTGTCGTTTATGACTTTGAGCAAAAAGCCGTGTTGGGCAGCGCGAAGGCACTCACAACAAAAGAAGATTTATCCATTGGCATATCGGGCGCGTTGGACGGCCTGCCCCAGGATTTGCTGAAAAAAGCGGAAATTGTATCTCTTTCCACCACGCTTGCCACAAACGCTTGTGTGGAGGACAAAGGAGGCAACGCAAAGCTGATCTTCTTTGGCGGGGATAAAAAGATTATCAATGAATTTGGCTGGGAATATGGCTTGCCCCCGGCTCGTGATATCTATATACAGGATAGCTACACCTCGTTCTCCGGAGAGCTGCAGCGCAAACCGGACTGGCAGCTTTTCCGCAAAAGAATACGCCGTGGTTTTGAACATATGGACGGTGTGGGCATTGTGGAAATTAACGCAATGCGCAATGGAGCCGTAATAGAAAAAACGGCAAAAAACCTTTTTCGCAGGCAGCATAAGATTCCCGTTATTTGCGGGCACGAGCTGTTTTCCGAGCTAAACAGCCTGCAACGCGCCTCCAGCACGCTGCTGAATGCCCGGCTTTTTCCCGTTATAAAAGAGTTTTTGGGTGCCATTAAAATTTCATTGGCTGAAAGGCAGATTGATGCGGCACTCGTCATTGTCCGCAGCAACGGTAGCCTGATGTCCGAGGAATTCGCGGGTGTGCGCCCGGTGGAAACGCTTCTTTGCGGGCCTGCCGCCAGCACCATTGGCGGCGCATACCTTACAGACAGCCCCAACAGTATTATTGTGGATATGGGCGGCACCACCACGGATATTGCGCTTGTAAAGGATAATGCTCCCGTAACCGTAGTAGACGGAGTGAGCATTGGCAAGTGGAAGACGTTTGTGGACGGGCTTTATATCAAAACATTTGGGCTGGGTGGCGACAGCGCCATCCATTACGCAAATAACAACCTCTTCTTGGAGGAATACAGGGTGGTGCCACTTTGCGTGGCGGCGGAAAACCATCCCTCTGTGCTGGAATATTTGAAAAAGCTGGCACGCGGCAAAAGTACCCACACAAAATACCTGCACGAACATTACCTGCTTGTGCGTGATATTAGCGGCAGCAGCCGATACACGGATGAAGAAAAAGCGTTTTGCAATGCGCTGAAGGACGGCCCGCTTCCGCTCGAGAAAGCGGCGAAGGCTATTGGCAAGGATATTTACACTCTAAATGCCAGCCGGCTTGTGAAGGACGGCGTGGTGCAGGTGTGTGGCCTAACGCCCACCGATATCATGCATATCAAAAAGGATTTTTCAAGGTATTCCGCCGAAGCATCGCAGCTTGCCGCGCAGTTTGTCGCCCGCAACGCCGGGGTTTCTGTGGAGGTGCTGTGCGATAGGGTTTATACGGAAGTCAAGCGCAAGATGTACCTGAACATCGTCAAAGCCATATTGGAAAACCAATACCCCCATTACCTGAAAAAGGGCGTAAACCGGGATGTGGAGCGCTTTATTAACGAGAGCTTTGAGTTTGCCTTGGCAGGAAAGCAAGGAGGGATGTTTTCCCTTGCGTTCAAAACGGATTTTTCCCTTGTGGGGATTGGCGCACCCATCCGCATTTTTTTGGATGATGTGGCAAAACGGCTGGGCACATCTGCTATTGTGCCCGGGAACTACGAGGTTGCCAACGCGCTGGGGGCGGTCATTGGCAATGTGAGCGCTACTCATTCGGTGGAAATCCGCATGGTAAACAATGCGGATGGGATATCCAAATATACGGTGTATGGCAACAGTGAAAACAGAACATTTAACGAGCTGGAAGAAGCTGAAGCTTTTGCTGTTAGCGAGGCGGAAGAGGGCGCGCGTGCCGCGGCAATAGAGCAGGGCGCGACAGGGGACATCGCCATTTCCTGTGATATTGACAAAAAGGAGGCTGAATCCGGCCTGTTTACTATATATCTGGGGACGACGATAACGGCATATGCGGTCGGGTCCATCGGGTTTCAATCCGAGCGAGCATAATATTAAGAATTCGGATAAGCATGAAACAAGGCGCAGTGTGGCTGTGCTTTGTTGCTTCTTGTATGCAATTTGATAAGGGGTACTTCTAAAGCCCGGCAATCATTCTTTTGCACCAGCATATTCTCTTGCAAGCGCACACCATCCAGCCTGGGAGCAGAAATGCCTGGCTCTACGAAAGCATTATATTAGAGCGCTGCGCGAGTCCTTAAAACACATTTCGTATTGTGCAGGGAGCGGCATTACCCTTGGAAATATGTAAAGCTTCCTTGATACGGACGAGCCGGATTTCATGGATCCGATTATGATGATTTTCGTTATTATGCCGACCCATTCATGACGCCGGAAGAAGCGGCACAGCATACAAAAGAAGTGATCCATACGCTGGGCAAAGGCGGCGGGTATATTATTTCACCCTCGCAGGAAGTGATGCGCGATATTTCGATTGAGAATATTATTGCAATGGTGAAAACAATTCGTGAGGAACGCGACAAGGTTTTTGATTGAAAAAGTGGGACGAAAGTAAAATTATAAAAAGCATTGCCCTTGCTGTGGCGGTGCTTTTTTTATTATACAGGAAGGAGAAAATGCATTGATTCTCTGCTAGAGAGCAGGGTTAGGCATGTGCACGCTTTCGGGTATACATCAACTTGTCTGCTTCGTCAACCAGCAGGGAAAGGTTTTGGTGCGTGTGTTCCTTTGTGGTGTTGCCGAGGGAAATAGAAGCAGGGAAATCGTTGATGTCACAAAAACTTTGGTGGATCTCATCCATGATGCGGATGCTTTGTTTTGCGGTGCAGCTGGGAAGCAAAAGCACGAACTCATCGCCGCCAATACGAAAGACCTGCCCGTTATCCGGGCAAACGCCCTCCAGGCACCGCGCGGCACGCTCCAAGTATTCATCTCCTGTTTTATGGCCATGCATATCGTTTATTATCTTGAGCGAGTCGAGGTCGCCAAAAATGACAGACAATGGCAAAAATTCCGGTTTATCAAAGTCCATCTTTGCTTTTTCAAAACTATAGCGGTTTTGCAGGCCGGTTAGGGAGTCATATCCAACATGCTTTGTCAGTTGTTTTATAAGCAGGCGGGTTTCGGTTACATTTTCAAAAATCAAGAAACGCCCCACGGTAAAGCCTTTTTTGTGGGTGATTGTGTTTTCGCGTATGCTGTAAATCCACACGTTGTCGCTCGTGTGCAGCGTCAGCTCCATAAGGCCGCCGGTGGTGGGGGGCGCGGTTTTTGCTCCGTTTTTCTCAAGAGAGGAGATCAGGCCATCAAATGTTTCGGGGGGTGGAACAGAGAGGGTATCCAGCCACTTTTTGGATGCGGCATTCATTTCCACAATGATGTTTTGTGTATTGACTATGAAAATCGGGTCATTGAGTCTGTGGAAGATTTCATCCCGTGCAATATGGAGAAAGCTGCCGCGGTCGTTTGTGGTAACACCCATGTATAGCAAGATGAGCGCCGCGCACATGCCGATTAATGTAAAATCAAGAGGCAGGTCGAAAAGCTGGAACATGGCGACGGCGTTGGAGGCTGCGGCTATGATGATGCCAGTCAGCAGAAAACGGGATGCGGTGCGTTCTTCTGGAAGCTGTCGGCGGTATTTGTAGATAATGATGACAAGCGATGCCAATATTGTGGCATAACAGAAAAATGCATGCACCCAAAACAACGGGCCACGTACGCTATCCGCTAAATTTAGGGCGCCAACAGTAATAAATGCTTCAGCACGTATTAAGGTGTGCAGGGGGCTGGTGAAGGAAAAAATTGCCGTAAGCAGTGGTATTGCAAGAAGGGCAGCCCAGCCTGCTTTTGTGAGGCGCTTTTCCAGCTTGAAAAAATAAAGGGTAAATAACAAAAGCGCCAGCGATGCCAATGAAACGAAGGGTAGCTTTGCGTCAAAAAGAAAACGGGCGGCGCTGAGATCATCTGTTAGGTAAAATCCTAAGACAGTCGCCTCCCAAAAGAGGATCATGCCCATGAGAAACAAGAGGCAACGTATGGCAGGCTTCTTGCGGTCTCCGGAGAGGGCAATGAAAAAGGCGATGAACGTTATCATAACGATGGGGATATAAATAATCAATACGGCAGTATTTGTCATAAATATAGCTCCCCCCTATATATTTCACACTACTTCAACATTATAGCATAAAAGCGAATGCGAACTCAATGGGTGTTTGAAAATAAAAGCCGGTATATGAGTTAATATTGGGCAATCCGGCTACTTGTCCGGGATAAAAATTCAGGGATATGAATTTTCGTGATGCAAACTTAAAATACGTCAATATGCTGTTTGTATCTTGTTTGACAGACCGTATGTATTTTTATAAAATGATGTAATTGTGGGAAAATTCACGAAATCAAAGCCAAAAAGAGGTTTATGAAAAAACAGGAGGTATATTCATGAAAAGAATAATAGCTGTTTTATTGGCAGCACTCGTAGTATTTGCACTTGGCGCATGTAAAGATAAAAAAGATGACAACAGCAGCACGCCGGTGCAGCAGGTGGAAGCAGAAAGTGAACCGGCAACGGGCACGCCGGATGACCCCGGTGCGGGCGCCGGTTGGAACGCGGATGGGGCGACAGAGCCGGAACCGGCAGGGGGGACGCCTGACGACCCTGGAGCGCAGGCGGGGTAATAAGAGACAGTGTAGGGACAAGGGCCGTGAAGGCAATGTCATTAAGTTAAGACTTTTTGATGCAAATCAAATAAAAAAACCTCTTGTTAGTAAAAACAAGGGGTTTTCTATTTTTCAATTGTTATGAATTAATGTGTTTGCTTGAAACGAATAAATATTTCATTTTTGTTTTTTGCCATCTTGAAAACCATTTGTAAAATTTAATTCGTTTTCATTGGTGATTGGTTCTCTAAGCAGATGATTTTCCTTTTTAAATCTTTTCCTTAGAATCCAATATAGTACTGCTCCGATTGGCAGAAATAGCTGAAATATTATGCCACCTGACTCATATATCAACATAGATGATAATCCAAAAACATTAATCATAAAATTAACGTTAAATTGTCCTTGCATCATCGTATATCCAAAAGAAATTTGTACAAATACAAGAATGATAAATAAAGGCTTGTATTTTACCTTTGTTCTAATACAGTTAATTAGAGTAATGATAATAAATGCATAGCAACAAAAACTATAAATTGTCAATGCCCACTGTGTTTCAGTAAATTCAGACCAATCCTTTAGATATCCTGTGGGTACAGTTTGCGCCACATATTCTTGCTCTGTTACAATTTGCAATCCAATTATTCCGAATTCACCATTTGATTGTTCCTGTCTGATGATTTCGATTACAAAGTTTTTATTTTCAGTAACAATTCTATACAGACAATCAACAACTTTCACCTGTCCCTCTTGCGAAGTATGTATTTGAGTGTTTTGGGATATTTTCTCCCAACTTTGCATAGTTCCGCTGTAATATGAAAACACACTCTCTATGCCTAGATTTAATGCCTCTTCATCCGAACTAATTACTTCAGGCAGCCATAGTTCCTTCAGTCTGCTTTTATCATCGTCTTGCAATGCTTGTACTGTCTGTAACATCCACTCATCCGACGTAGGGTCATGCATAAGTTCATTTGTATTGCAAGAAGTTAATAATAAAATCAATATTATCATTAATAATGTTATGCTATAAATCTTTCTCAATACGATACCCCCTTGTTCTACATCTAACTAATTTAGATATAGAAATCTTCCGAATCGGTTTGTGTTAAAAAATATCTAGTTATTGTTTATGTGAAGTAATAGCAAAGTCTTGTTTATATTAACAGGATAATATTGATTTTATCGAGCTTGATTAGGTTTTCTTAGATTTTTCCTGCTGGTATTTGCCTTGTTTTTCTATCGTATCCAATCCAATGCGAATTAACTCCAATGTTGCTTTCGTTCTGTTTGCAAAGCGGTTCTCAAATCGAAAGTCATCAATTTTTTTTAACATTTCTTCATCGAGCGTAATGGTATACCTTGGCTTTTCCGTTGGCATTTCTAATCACCTCATTTCATAGTATATATTAGTTCACCACCGATGTGAAGGTGAAAAAACGTTGGCAAATCACCGGTTCACCTTTATCGCGTTCTTAAAAAACACATACGAAGTGGTGAAACCAAGAGAAAAAATTCTTCATAAAACATCATTTTTCTCAAAATTCAAACATACTATATGTGAGAGCAGCTATATGGCTTTCACGAGAGGTATCCCCCGGCTGTGACGGGGAAGGGCGATAGATTTTTCAATGCGCCATAGGGCGCAGCGGGGACTTGTTGTAGAAAAAAGAGAGAAATAGAAAATTATACTTGACAAGTAATATATAATAATATATTATAATAATAAGAATTGTTACTGTTAAGGTGATTGCGATGGCGACAAAAAGAAAAAGTAAAAAACGGGATGCGATTTATGAAGTGCTTTGCTCTACTAAAAGTCATCCAAACGCGGAATGGGTTTACACAAAGCTGAAGCAGGAGATTCCCGGGCTCAGCCTGGGAACAGTATATCGCAACCTTGCGTGCTTCCAGAAGGAGGGAAAGGCTGTGTGTGTAGGCACGGTAAACGGGCAGGACAGGTTTGACGCGGACACAAGCCCACACGCGCACTTTGTCTGCCAGGGCTGCGGCTCCGTAACGGATCTTGCCGGGGTAAAAAAACCAGAGCTGCCCGCGCTAGACGCAAAGATAGATGGCTACCAGCTCAATTTTTATGGGACTTGCTGTGATTGTTTGGAAAAATACGCGCATTGAGCGCATAAGATAGATTTTAGAATACAATATAAAAGGAGATATGGATTTATGAAAAAGTATGTATGTTCTGTATGTGGTTATGTGCACGAGGGAGACGCGCCGCCGGCCAACTGCCCGCAGTGCAAGGCTCCTGCGGAAAAGTTTAAAGAGCAGACAGGCGACAAGTCATGGGCGGCCGAGCATGTGGTTGGCGTGGCAAAAGGCGTGCCGCAAGATATTTTGGAGGGGCTGCGCATGAACTTTGAAGGGGAATGCACAGAGGTTGGCATGTACCTTGCGATGTCTCGTGTGGCGCACAGGGAGGGCTATCCGGAGATTGGCCTGTACTGGGAAAAAGCAGCGCTGGAAGAGGCAGAGCACGCGGCGAAGTTCGCTGAGCTTTTGGGCGAGGTAGTAACGGACAGCACGAAGAAGAACCTTGAAATGCGCGCGGATGCGGAAAACGGCGCGACGGCAGGCAAGGTTGAACTGGCAAAGCGTGCCAAGGAGGAAGGACTTGATGCCATCCATGATACCGTGCACGAGATGGCGCGCGACGAGGCGCGGCATGGCAAAGCGTTTGAGGGTTTGCTAAAGCGGTATTTTTAAAAGCAATCACGGTTGAAACAAAAGCACACTGCTTGCAAGAGGCGCAGGCAGTGTGTTTTTGTGTTGTGTTATAAGAAGATTATGATAATTGCGCCGCCATAATAGTTTCATCTTTGGTTGCGCTCACAACCACAAATCCGACTTTTTGATATAAGGAAACGGCATAGTTGCTTTTTTGCACAGAGAGGGAAACACGCCGGTAGCCCTGTGTTTTCAATAGCGCCAGCATTGCTTTTATAAGCATGGTGCCCACCCCTTTGCCGCGGTAACCGGGCAATAACGACATCGCAAGCTCTGGCGTTTGGTTGTCCAAATAGCCAAATCCTTTTGGTTCGCCAGCAAATACCCGTGCCCACACTGCGCCAATGACCTTGCCGTGGTAATCGGCCACGAGACAGTGATCATCCTTTTTTCCGAAGCAGTCGATATACACGGCGAGGGAAGGCTCTTTGATGATTGCATGAGGAAGGGTTGCGCCTTCTTCCCCTTGATAGATAGCATGATAGAGGAATTCCTCCAGCAGGGGAAGTTCCTCTTTTCGCAGCTTGCGTATTTGTAGTCCCTCCATAAGTCCCTATCCCCGAATCAGCGCACACCAACATTGGGCTGCGCATCCCGTATGCTGTCTGCCAGCCTTGCAATCTCGGACGGCGTATATGGCAGCAGTGTTTTGAGGTGCTTGGTATCGCCCGGCTGCGGACGGTAAAGCTGCAACAGGTAAGCGGGCAGCGGTGGCAATGCATCTGCCATCTTCCGCAAATCCTGCTGTGATATTTGCGGTATCATGGTAGTGCGCATTTCAAACTGGATGCCGGCGTGCAGCAGCAGCTCGGCGGTACGTTTTACATCATCGCCCGGCAGGCCGCACAGCTCTTCATAGTGGTCAAACGGCGCTTTATAATCAAGCGCCACATAATCGAGCAGGTTTTCTTTTAGCAAGCGGTCAACGGCCTTGGGGTTGCTGCCGTTCGTGTCCAGCTTCACGGCATACCCCAGCTCTTTGGCATAGGAGAGGAATTCGTGCAGGTCTTTTTGCAGCGTGGGCTCGCCGCCGGACACCACAATGCCATCCAGCATACCCGCCCGTTTCTCCAGAAAACGAAGAATCTCGCCGTTATCGAGCAACGGCGAGTCTCCCAGTAAATGCCTGTTATGGCAGTAAAAACAATTGTAATTGCAGCCTGCGGTAAACACCACGGCGGCAAGCAGCCCGGGGAAATCCACCGTGCTGGTTTTTTGTATCCCGGCAATGTTCAATTAACTTGCTTCTCCTTGATGACGTACTTCACGCGGTCTTTGTATTCCGCCTTTTTGCCCTTATGGTAGTTTTGAACGGGGCGCAAGTAACCCACCACGCGGCTCCACACCTCGGTATCCGCGCCGCACTCCGGACAGGTGAACTGTTCGCCCGGCAGGTAGCCGTGGTCGTTGCATACGGAGAAGGTGGGGGTAAGAGAGATATAAGGCAGCTTGTAGTTTTCGAATATCTTGCGGATGAGGCGTTTGGCTACCTCCTTATCCGGGATGCGCTCCCCAAGGTACAGGTGCAGTACCGTGCCGCCCGTATACAGGCTTTGCAGCTCGTCCTGCAGGTCCATCGTTTCAAAGATATCATCCGTATAGCCCACGGGAAGCTGGCTGGAATTTGTGTAATACGGCGTGCCGTTGCCCGCGCAGATAATGTCCGCGTATTTTTCCTTGTCCAGCCGCGCGAGGCGATAGCTTGTGCCCTCGGCGGGAGTTGCCTCCAAGTTGTAGAAATGCCCGGTCTCTTCCTGTATCTCTGTCATCAACTCGCGGAGGTAATTCATTGTTTCAATGGCAAACTCCTGCCCTTTTTCTGTTGTAAGGTCTGTGCCGTCATTATAGAAGTTCAAAATTGCTTCGTTCATACCAATAATGCCAATCGTATTGAAATGGTTATACCAATACTGGTCGGTGCGTTGCTTGATATTCCGCAGGTAATGTGCGGAGAACGGGTACAGCCCGCGTTCGGTCTGTGTTTCAATCACCTTGCGCTTGATCTCCAGGCTGTTTTTGGCAATCTGCACCATTTGCCACAGCCGCGCGCGGAATTCCTGCAACGACTTGGATTTATACGCAAGCCGGGGCAGGTTGATTGTCACCACGCCGATGGAGCCGGTCATGGGGTTGCTGCCGAACAAGCCGCCGCCGCGTTTTCTAAGCTCCTTGGTGTCAAGCCGCAGCCGGCAACACATGGAAAGCGCGTCCTCTGGCGAAAGGTCGGAATTGATATAGTTGGAAAAATACGGGATGCCGTATTTGCAGGTGATTTCCATAAAGCTGTTTACCACCGGGCTGTCCCAGTCAAAGTCCTTGGTGACGTTGATGGTGGGTACGGGGAAGGTAAACACGCGCCCCTTGGAGTCGCCCTCCAGCATTACTTCGCAAAAAGCCTCGTTAAAGAGGTTCATCTCCTCTTGAAAATCGCCGTATTTATCGGATTTCACTTCACCGCCAACAATGACACTCTCGTCCTTTAATGTGTGTGGCACAACGATATCAAATGTCAGGTTGGAAAACGGGCACTGAAATCCCACACGTGTGGGCACGTTTATGTTAAAGATAAATTCCTGTAACGCTTGCTTTACCTGTTTTTTGCTCATATTGTCATAGCGGATAAACGGCGCGCAGTATGTGTCGATAGAGGACCAGGCCTGTGCGCCCGCCGTTTCGCCCTGGGTGGTGAACGTAGAGTTCACGATCTGCCCAAGGAAGGAACGTAGGTGCTTTGCGGGCGATGATTCCACCTTGCCGGGCACGCCGCCAAAGCCGTCCATCAGAATTTGTTTTAAATCCCAGCCCGCGCAGTATGGCCCAAAGAAGCCGAGGTCGTGCAAATGAAAATCGCCGCTCACATGCGCGTCGCGGATTTCTTCTGGGTAAACCTCGTGTAGCCAGTATTGCTTTGTGAATGTTTCGCGGACATAGTTGTTCATGCCGTTGATGGATTTTTGTGTATTGGCGTTCTCTTGTATCTGCCAATCTTTATCGTCCAGGTAATCGGAAAACATATCTATAGTCGCACCGATGAGCGCGTTGGATTCGCGTGCGCCGCGGCGTTTTTCGCGGTACAGGATATATGCCTTTGCTGTGCGCGCATAATTGTTTTGGATCAGGATCTTTTCCACAATATCCTGAATCTGCTCTACATCGGCAACTTCTCCATCTATTGCTTCATTTGCTTTATCCACCACCTGGTCGCACAGGCTCTGGGCAAGGTCAAAGTCATCGCCGCCCACCGCGGTTGCCGCCTTAAAGATGGCCCAGGCTATTTTTTCCTTGCGGAAGGGAACGACAGTGTTGTCTCTTTTCTGGATCTTGGTAATCATAGAATATCTCCTTCAGTGTTTTAATATACAACCCGTACGACTGTGTTTCAATCAAGAACTGTAAAAAAGGCACAAAGCCCTATACAATACAATATAATGTAATCATTTGGATGCCGATACAATATATTGTAGTCCTGGCGCTGGGTAATGTCAATGGGAAAAACGGCAGAGAGGAAAGAATTTACAATTCGGTTTGCCTATGCGTTGAACGATACGTTCATGGGCCGTTTGGATTGGATGAAGCCAAACGAGCACAACCAAGAGAAATGCGTTTGGCACGCCATAGAGATGCGCGACGAAGGCTAGATGCTGCACGCGGCAACAATTTATATGGGCGGTAGGGGCAGGAGTAGCAGGCTCAGTGCACAATAAAAAAGCCCTTTGACTGGCGAATTGCCGGTTCAAAAGGCGTGTTGCTGCTTATTGTCACTTATTCTACCGGATGCCGCAGTACTGTTTTCAGGTTTTCCGGCTTTGTTTTGCGCGGGTCGCTAAGGTAGATCTCATGATGGCGGCGGATATCGCCCGTTACGTCAATCAGGCCGTTTTCTTCCATATATTGTTGCATAATTTCCACAGTGGCTGGCTCTGTTGCATATGGCCCGATGTGCATCATCTGTACGCACATGCCTTCGTCAAACCGCACAAATTCTACTTTGGAAACATCGACCTCAGGCTTTTTCCTGTGGACGGATTCTACTGCCCATTGAAATACATCTTCCGTTACAAATTCCGGTTGGCGGATCATGGATGTCCACGTCCACTTGTCACGCTTGTTAAAATCAAATGGCCCGTCCGAGCTCCACAGCCCCTCCAGCGGCGGCACAACATATTCAAAATATCCGTCAATTTTTTCCGATCCCATTTTACTCATTTTAATGGTGAAGGAGAGGGAATAGAGTGCGCTTACAGCGTTCTGGTATTCCCGGCTGTTTGGGTCCCCCTTGCCGTCCAGCATTATAAAGCTAATAGGTGGAACGGTTATGGTTACTGGCTTTTTGGGTGGCAGGTATAAATCCTTATATTCTTTTTTATAATCCAGCTTGCTCGTCATTTTTCCACCTCGTTTTTTTGATATTTATATGATACCACGAAAAAATGGGATGAAACAATGGGCTATGGTTGTATTGACGGTATAGGAATTGTTTGAACACACAAGAGAATAAAGCTCTAAGTCAGCTGGCAAGTCGCATTTACCAGTGTATCTTGCAAAAAAATCTCGCATGTTAAGCTAACGTTTGCCTATTGCAATAAGTTTGCCCATAAATATTTGGAGGGTATCATTTGTATATTACCAAAGGAGCTATCTAAAAAGATGAAGCATCCATTCGGCTCATTCGGCATATTTTAGCCCCCATTTTAACATTTCATAAAAAACCGGAAAAAGATTTTTCCCTTTTTCTGTCAGGGAATATTCTACATGAGGGGGGATTTCGTTGAATTGCTCTCGGTGAACCAAGCCGTCGGCTTCCAATTCCCGTAGTGTAGTGGTAAGCATTGTGTTGGTAACTCCGGGCACCTCCTTTTTTAGTTCGCCAAACCGGACGATATCGTTCAGGCTCATCGCATAAAGGACAGGGCTTTTCCATTTTCCCTGCAACATTGAGATTAGCGCGGTGACGGGGCAGCCCCCAGATTCTGTTACGCTTGCCGATGCAATTTCCACATATTTTTCAAAGGTTATTGGTTGTTCCATCTATTAGACCTCCAATTTTGGTATAGTATGGTATATGATACTAAGTTAAAATAATCTGCGTACTTGAAACAGTATTCAAACATAGTATAAATAGTATACATAAGATGGTCAAGCGCTTATTGCATGGCAACATGGATAAGGCAGCAGCAATCGTAAACAAATAATGGAGGATGTAGCAATGAGTAAGAAGGTTTTGGTTTTGACGGGGAGTCCGCGGAACGGCGGTAACACAGACAAAATGGCGGATGCGTTTATTAGGGGTGCCGAGATAGCAGGGCACAGCGTTACCAAATATAACGTAGGAAATAAAAAGATTGCGGGATGCACAGCGTGCAACACTTGCTGGAGCAAAGGACGCGCCTGCTCAATTGACGACGATTTCACAGAGCTGTCTGAATTGCTGGAAAGCCATGATGTGCTGCTTATGACGGCGCCGCTTTACTGGTTTTCTGTTCCGGCACAGGTCAAAGCGTATGTAGACAGGTTGTATGCCTATACTGGAGCAGGTGGGCTTCGCCCGCTTGGTATCAAAGAAAGCTATTTTTTTGTATGTGGTGGTGACCCAAGCAAAGAACAGTACAAACCTGCCCTCACATTGTATGAAGGATTGACGGAGTTCTTGTCATGGAAGAGCCGTGGCGTCCTCCAGACGGGCGGTGTTGACGAAGATGGCGCTATTGAAAAATCTGGAGTTTTGGAACAAGCTGAAAAGCTGGGACGTGAAATATAATTTTTGTTGTGTCATTTTGCAAAAGATAGAAGAAAGCCGCTCTACTCCTATTGGTTAAGCGGCTTTCTTTTGCTTATTCGGCGACCAGCCCGCGCTTGAAATGCCTGTTGAAAAAACTGCTCACAGCAACAATGGCAAACAGGATGCCGGAAATCACAAACAGTGACTGGACAGGTACCTTGTCTGCAAGCGGGCCGAAGAAGATCATGCCCAACGGCAGCATACCCGTCATCACAATTTGCACCAGACTGAATACCCGCCCATGCATGTCCGCCGGTACCTGCTCCTGCAAAAGCACCATGGCGGGGGTGGAAAAAAGCGGCATAGAAAAGCCGGTGATTGCCACAACAATCAGGAAAGCGGTGAAACCGCCCACTACGCCAAGCAACGCCGTGAAGATGCCGAACAATACACCGCCCATGCCAATCGTGCGTGTGCGGTTTTTAAACCCACCCCATGCGGTGATGATGATGCCGCCCACTACGCTGCCTACAGAAAATGCGATTTCTGTAAAGGAAAGCAACTGCACATCGGCAAAGGAAGCCAGCGCTGCGTCGCCGCCAAAAACGCGGGCTACCATCAGTGGGGTCAATTGTGCGGCAGGTACAGCAAAGAACATGAATATCGCAAAAAAGATGAAATAAGAGCGCAAAAATCCGTTTTTGAAGGCATATCTAACACCTGCTTTCAAATCGTCAAAATAACCGCCCTTTTGCTTTTCCAGTGCTTTCTTGTGCAGGGGTACCTTGAGCAGGCTCATGATGAGGATGGCCGCCGCGGCAGTTCCCACATCAATGAAAAATGTGTTTTCCAATGAGGCCACAGAAAGGATAGCGCCGCTTGCGGCGGGCGATAAAAGGAACATGAGCGATTGCAGGCTGCCATTGATGCCGCCGACACGGATTAGCTTTTCCGCCGGCACAATTTGTGGCAGCAACGCGTTTACGGCAGGCGTTTGTATTCCCTGCCCCAGCGAGCGAATGCCCACGACAATAAAAATGATCCAATAATCCCGATAGCCGGCAAGGAAAAACAATGCCAGCACCAGTGTAGCAACCGCCGTCATGGCGTCCGCGCCGATAATCAGCATCCTGCGGTTAAAGCGGTCGGCCCATACGCCGGAAAAAAGGGAAATGACAACCTGCGGCGCAAATCCACATACGGTGGCAATGGTCATCATACTGCCCGACTGTGTAGAAAGTGTAATATACCAGATAATGGCAAATTGCACCAGGGACGAACCGAAGAGAGACACGGTTTGTCCGGCAAGAAACAATGCCGCCCTGCGTTTCCAGTAGCTGAATTCAGGCAGGCCCTCCTGCGGTTCTATGGTGTTTGACTGTTGTTTTTCTTTCATTGTTCCCCCTGTTTGAGATGCTATCATATCCCAATAAAAAATGGTTGTCAAGATAATTATAAAATTTTATACGGTAGGGAAAATTGTTTTTTGGAAAGGGGATAAACCGCTCAAAACACAATGTGCGGCGGGTATCTCAATAAAAAAAGTATATTAAAATAAAAATATACCTTGACAGGCGAGGTAACTAGTAATAAAATGTAAATCAACAGGAGAGTTAACTTGATTTTGAAGGGTAACGCTATACATGGAATATATTGATAGGGAAAGGAGACTGGTATGTCTATTGCATCAGACCTGATACGCGGCCACACCGAAACAATCATATTGGCGCAGTTGATAAAAAAGGACAGCTATGGCTATGAGATTAATAAAAGCATACAGGAAACGACAAACAATGAATATGAATTGAAGGAAGCGACGTTGTATTCTGCTTTCAGAAGGCTGGAGTCGGCCGACATGATTGAGTCTTACTGGGGCGACGAAACAACGGGCGCGCGGCGAAGGTATTATAAAATAACACCGCTCGGCAAGGCGCTTTACGAACAAAACAAACAGGAATGGGAAAAGACCAAGCGTTTGATCGACAGCCTGATTTGAAATGATGGTATCACAGAATAATCGGAGGTAATTCAAAATGGAAGAAAGGCTTAAGAAATACGTGGACAACCTGTTTGCAGACGCGCCCAAAACAAAAAAAGCGGTGGAGCTGAGGCAGGAGATTTATACAAATCTGGTGGAAAAATACCAGGATCTTTTGAAGACAGGCGCAACACAGGACGAAGCCTATGAGATCGTTAAAAACAGTATAGGAAACGTGGACGAGCTTATTGACAGCCTGTATGAACGTTCAGAGGAGGATAAAGCTGAAATGGAAATTACAAAACGAAAAAGAGCTAAATATAATGCGGTATCGGCATCGCTCTATATTGCCAGCCCCATATTCATTATTGCATTTGCGGCGGGAGGATATTGGCTGCCCGGCGTGATTTTACTGCTGGCTTGTATTGCAGCGGCAACGGGCATCAGGATCTATTCCAACACGGTGTTCAACACAGCGTATGAAAAAATGGACGATACCATGGTGGAAGAGTTTAAGGAATGGAAAGCGGAAAACAAAGAAAAGGTGCAAAAGAAAAATGTATATTCAGGAACCATGTGGCTTATTATCGTCATCATATATTTCCTGATTAGCTTCACAACGATGGCGTGGGGTGTCACATGGCTTATTTTCCTGGTTGGCGCGGCAATAGAGCAAATCATCAAGATTCAGATTAACAAATAACGGAGGGCGATATGGCAAGGAGAATTTTAACAATCGTGCTCATCGTCATCATCATTGCCCTGGTGGCGGTGATGCTGTGGGGCATGGGTATATGGAGCCCCACCCCTGAGCTGGCGCGTGAAAACACATGGCTGGGAATCAACAATTGGGGGATTAGCTGTAATGGTGCGGTATTTGGCACCGGCCCCCTGCCAAATGACGCGGAGCAGGGACTGGAGGTGGAAAAGCCGGTAGCGGAGATAAATGGCGTGTTGCTGAGCTTTGCCCATGAAAGAATAGAAGTAGTGGAAACCGATTCGAATATGGTGCGGATTGAGCAGACAAGCGACCAGCAGCTCTCGGGAGACTATATTATGCGGTATGGTATGCTGGATGGCAGGCTGGTGGCGCAGAGCGGTACATATGGGCATATGAATGCAGGCGTCTCCCCGGGCAGCAAGATCACGTTATATGTGCCCAAGGGCAGCAATCTTTCCCTGAATATTGACACAGCTTCGGGTAGGGTTGCGGTGAATGGCGGCGCATATGGCAATATGGAAATCGATACGGCATCCGGTGAGGTGAGTGTGGAATCGGTCACGGCAAAAAATGTGAAAATTGATACGGCGTCCGGCGGGGTTATGGTCGATAAAACGGATTGCAGCAGCATCTATGTATCGGTTGCCTCGGGCAATATCAATGTGTCGGCAAATGCCACAGGAATAGTAGAGCTTGACAGCGCTTCGGGCGAGGTTACATTCAAAGGCACCGCTGAAGCATTTGAAGCGGATACGGCGTCTGGTTCAGTTAACGCGGAAATTGGCGGCCTTAGGACGGCGGCGGTTGACTCGGCGAGCGGCAGCGTCAGGATTGCCTGCACCGATGCGGATACTTTGCGTGAGATTGATGTTGATACCGCCTCTGGTGAGGTGACAATAGAGTTGCCGGAGAACGATGGGTTTGAAGTGGATTATGACACGGCATCCGGCGGTTTGCGCAATGAGTTTGAAATGGTGGGAGACCTGCACAAAAACGGCGGAATTGACATCAGTGTGGACACGGTATCCGGCGGCCTCAATATTCTTAAGAAATAATTCATAATTTTGTAGGATTAAATACAGAATTAAGAGGTATATTAAGAGCACAGGCAGTTAGTACACAATATAGATATTGTAAATAGTTAATAGATGTGTGGAGGTTTGAAGCAATGAGAATGTTTTTTACGAGGATTTCGAGCTTGCTGGCATATGGCGTAATGCTGTGCTGCGGCAGCCTGATCCTGAAGAGAGTCGGTAAAAAGGAACTGAAAACGGCGCTTTGAAGCAAAGAAATAAAAAGCGGGATGCCATAGAAAACAGGCATCCCGCTTTTTTTTGTGCCACAGATAGAGGGTAATGCAAAAAGGCAATGTGCCAGCGCAGAATGTTGGGAATATAGAGCGGCGTTCCTTCTTTGCTTGGGGATTTTGGTAATAGAATGATTGGCTTGTGGCGCAGGAAAAATTATACGCGGGTACAGTGTTTTATGAGAGGAGGAAGTGGCGGTTATCACACATATAATGGCTTTTTGGGTGGAAAACATTTGGTTTGTTTTATGAAAATGAAGGGCGGACGGAAAGGACGACACCAAATGTCGAGAGAGGAGTATAATAAAAAAAGGGCACGCCGGGAGACAGACGGGCAATTATCCGTTAGCCGGAGAGGAGAATTGTTTATTAATAAGAAAATGACGCGGACAGGTATGGGGTGTAGCGCCGGAGAATGAAACATAAAAGGTCAAAACTGGAAAAATGGATTGATGCCGTATATTTGCTTGCGGCTATTTTTAGTATTGTTTTCCTGATGGCAAGCGTCGTTTTTATGGCATATTCCGAGCGCCTGAACAAAGAAGAAAAAAGCGATTATATTGTGCAAACGGCAAAGCAAAGCGCACAGGCGGTGAATAGGCATATTCAGGATAATTTCCATACGCTGGAGTCCCTGGGGGTGCTGGTGGAATATTCGGGTGGGTCGGATGTTGAATCCATGGAGCGGATATTGCTGAGCTTGATGGAAAGCTATGGCTTTGTGCGCATAGGTTTTTCAGATTTAAACGGCAATGCGAGCTGGCTCGAGGCGGATGGCGCGGCGCGGATAGATGTGGATCTTGCTCAAACGGAATTCATTATCCGTGCGCTGGCGGGCGAGAATGTGGTCACAAACACAAGGACAGACCCGGCAAGCGGCGTATCAATTAATTATTACGCTGTTCCTTTGAGGGAAAACGGGGAAATTGTAGGATTGGTATTTGCGGCAGATGCCACGAGTGATCTTCTGGAAATATTGAATGTGTCGCTTTTGGGGGGCAAAGGGTTTTCCCATGTGATTGACCAAAGCGGTGATTTTGTTGTGCGTTCGGATAGTACGTTGCAGGATACTGGTGCCCAGGGGATTTTTGATCTTGACGAGCAGATGAGGGAGAACACGCGTCAACAAATTCTGGATGGAATGGCCGCTGGTAAGGCAGGCTTTATAGAGCGGAATACCGAGACGGAGAAACGGCTGGCAAGCTATGCGCCGGTTGGAATAAACGACTGGTATGTATTTTATTCGCTGCCCGAATCGATGATTGACGAAAGCTTTCATTATATGTCGAACGGGCTGGTCAGTCTGGTGACGGTTTCCATATTGATTTTTATCGCGCTTACCAGCTTTATGCGCATTATCAATGAAAAGAGCAGGCAAAGCCTGGAAAGTATTGTATACAAGGATATGCTGACCGGACACCGCAATTTTCAAAAATTCCTGATTGACGCCAGGACGGTGCTGAATGAGCGGGGCAGCCGGGGATATTCGCTGTGGTATTGTGATATCAAAAACTTTAAATATATCAATGACATGTTTGGGTATGATGTGGGGGACAATGTGCTCAAATATTGGGCGGATACTATATCAGAGGACTTGCGCGCGGGCGAAATGTTTGGCCGCGTGGATGCGGATAATTTTGTCTGCCTGCGTTTCTTTGACGGGGAACAGGAGGCAAGGGAACGGTTTGTGGAGGAGGCCGCACGGCTGGAAAGCTTTGCAGAAACGGCAAAGCGCGGTTTTCGTATTGAGATGTGCACAGGCGTGTATGTGTTGCAGGAGGAGGAGGGTCTTACTGTAAATGACATGCTGGACAGGGCAAATGTGGCGCAAAAATCCGTAAAAGCACTGAATGGCAGCCGCATGGCGTTTTATTCCAAGGCAATGCGCGAAAACATATTGCGGGAAACGGAAATAGAGCTGAAGATGTGGCAGGCGTTGGAAGGCAGGGAGTTTTTGGTATATATGCAGCCAAAGATAGACATTCGCCACGACAATAAACTGATGGGGATGGAGGCGCTTGTGCGGTGGAACAGCAAGGAAAAAGGTCTGATACCGCCTTCGGAGTTTATACCGTTGTTTGAGAAGAACGGCTTTATTGTAGAGCTGGACAGGTATGTGTTTGAGCAGTCCTGCAAGCTGTTTCATGATTATGTGCTGGAGTCCGATTACCCGCCGCTCATTATATCGGTTAATGTATCCCGTCTGGGCATTTTGCAGCCTGATTTTGTGGAATCCTATGTGGCGATTAAAGACATGTATGGGATTCCGGATGGGTATATTGAGGTGGAATTTACGGAAAGCATCGCGTTTGACAACCATGTGATGTTTTCGGGTATAGTGAAAGCGCTGCAAAGCCATGGGATTTCCTGCTCTTTGGATGACTTTGGCGCGGGGCATTCCTCGCTAAATATATTGAAAGACCTGACGGTGGACGTTTTGAAGCTGGACCAGCTCTTTTTCCGCCCGGGGCTGGATAAAAACAGGGACCGCGAGCTTGTGAAAAGTGTGGTTTCCATGGCAAAAGCGCTAAACATGAAAACGGTGGCCGAAGGGGTAGAGAATTTTAAAACAGTGGATTTCCTGCGCCGGATTGGTTGCGATATTGTGCAGGGATATGTTTTTGCAAAGCCTATGCCCATCGATGAGCTGCTGTATTATGTCAAGAACTATGACAATAAGATGGAAGAGGACGCGGATGGTGGGTGAGGGAAAAAAACTGCCGGTAGTTTGATTACTCCCAGCACGATGATGCGGTCAATAAAAAAACTAGACACATCACCTGCATAGTTTGCACAATGATGTGTCTAATCAAAGTCATAAATGGAAAATCTTTTTCGCTATTTAAAAATAGCGTTACATTGGCTTTACGCTTGGCTTTGTTCCACAGCCACGGCTACTGCCACAGACGCGCCCACCATGGGGTTGTTGCCCATGCCGATAAGGCCCATCATCTCAACGTGCGCCGGAACGGAGGAAGAACCCGCAAATTGGGCATCGCCGTGCATACGGCCCATTGTGTCCGTCATGCCATAGGAAGCGGGGCCAGCTGCCATGTTGTCCGGATGCAGCGTACGCCCTGTGCCGCCACCCGAGGCAACAGAAAAATATTTCTTGCCGTTTTCGATGGCCCATTTTTTGTACGTGCCTGCAACAGGATGCTGGAAACGCGTAGGATTGGTGGAGTTGCCTGTAATGGAAACGTCCACGCCTTCTTTTCTCATGATGGCAACGCCTTCCGAAACATCATCTGCACCATAGCAGCGAACCTTGGCGCGATCGCCCTTGGAATATTCCTTTTGGAACACTTCCTTTAGCTCTCCAGTGCCGTAGTCATATTCTGTTTCCACATAGGTGAAGCCGTTGATGCGCGAGATAATCTGCGCAGCGTCTTTGCCAAGGCCATTCAGGATAACCTGCAAGGGATCCTTGCGTACTTTGTTTGCTGTTTTGGCAATGCCGATGGCGCCTTCTGCCGCGGCAAATGACTCGTGGCCAGCAAGGAAGCAGAAGCACTTTGTGTTCTCTTCCAGCAACATGGCTGCAAGGTTACCATGCCCAAGGCCTACCTGACGCTGCTCGGCAACACTGCCCGGAATGCAAAACGCCTGCAAGCCAATACCGATAGCTTCTGCTGCTTCGCTTGCTTTTTTGCAGTCTTTTTTGAGTGCGATTGCCGCGCCCAGTGTATAGGCCCAAACAGCGTTTTCAAACGCAATGGGCTGTATGCCGCGCACGATGGTGTCTACGTCAAGACCTTTGTCTATTGTATATTGCTTCACTTCCTCCAAAGATGAAAAACCATATTCCTTCATGCATTTTTCAATCTGGGGAATCCTTCTTTCATAACTTTCAAATGTAACCATGAACGCCACCTCCTATTCTTTGCGCGGGTCAATGTACTTAACCGCATCGTCGAACCGGCCGTAGGTGCCGACATTGTCGGCAAACGCCTTGTTCGCGTCCACGCCGCCGCGGATGGCTTCCATCATCTTGCCGAAGCGAACGAATTTGTAACCGATGATTTCATCGTTTTCGTCAAGGCCCAACTCCAGTATATAGCCTTCCGCCAGGTTTAGGTAGCGCGCGCCCTTTGCCTGGGTGGAGTAGATTGTACCCACCTGAGAGCAAAGTCCCTTGCCAAGGTCTTCCAGGCCTGCGCCAATGGGCAGCCCGTCCTCGGAGAACGCTGTTTGCGTCCTGCCATATACGATCTGCAAAAACAGCTCGCGCATTGCCGTGTTGATGGCATCGCACACAAGGTCAGTATTTAGCGCTTCCAGCAGTGTTTTGCCCACAATGGCTTCGCCTGCCATTGCAGCGGAATGTGTCATGCCCGAGCAGCCGACTGTTTCAATCAGCGCTTCCTCGATGATGCCAGCCTTTACATTCAGCGTTAGCTTGCAGGTGCCTTGCTGCGGCGCACACCAGCCTACACCGTGTGTCAGGCCGCTAATGTCCTTGATTTCCTTGGATTTTACCCATCTGCCTTCTTCGGG
>JAJDHD010000010.1 GCA_030266015.1 Christensenellaceae bacterium OttesenSCG-928-K19
CGCTTGCCAGCTTCTCCACGCGCTGCTCCAGCTTCTTTAGTCGCAACTCCATATCTTCCGTGTCCACATCCGTGGTATTGCTCGCCGCGCGCACTACCGCCGCTATCAGCACCGCATTGGGTACACCGGCATATCTCAGCGTTGTTTGAACGCCGATCAACGCTTCCAGACTGCGCAACGTATTGGCACATTTATATGGATCGCGCACAGTCTTTGCCAACTCCTCAGAAAGCGCCACAATCGTGTCCCGCAATATATTATGCGCGGAAACACCACCTTGAAGCATTGAATCCACTAATGCCAGTGCCTGCCCCGCGTTCTCACCTAAAATCGCCTGCGCAAGTTCTGTTATCTCCTGCGAATCCGCAATGCCAACCGTTTCGAACACCGTTTCCTTGGTTAGCCTGTCCTGCGCCGCAATGCACTGATCCATAATGGAAAGCGCGTCGCGCATGGCTCCTTCCGCTTGCTGGGCAATCAGCTTTAAAGCATCTTCCTCATATTCTATGCCCTGCTTATCTGCCACAAACGCAAGCCGTGCCATAATATCCCGCTCTGTGATACGTTTAAAATCATAACGTTGGCAACGCGACAGGATGGTCGCCGGCACTTTTCGTATTTCCGTTGTCGCCAATATAAATACCGCATGCGGCGGCGGCTCCTCCAGCGTTTTTAAGAGCGCGTTGAACGCCCCGGGCGACAGCATGTGCACCTCGTCTATAATATAGACCTTATACTTGCCCTGCGCGGGCAGAAGAGATACTTTCTCGCGTATGTCGCGCACATTATCCACGCCGTTGTTAGACGCCGCGTCAATCTCCACAATATCCACAAACGCGTCCTTTTCAAACCCCTTGCAAACCTCGCATTCATGGCAAGGGTTGCCATTTTGCAGGTTCAGGCAATTAAGCGCATTGGCAAAAATCTTTGCCGTACTCGTCTTCCCCGTACCTCGTGGGCCGCAAAACAAATACGCGTGGGAGGGCTTTCCTCCCGCCACCTGATTTTTTAGTATATCTGTAATCTGTTGCTGGCCGTAAACATCGTCAAATGTATCTGGCCGGTACACCCGGTAAAGCGATTTGTATGACATTGCTGTCCTTCCTTTATGCTTCGGGCTGCGTGAACAACGCGTTAATATCCGCAATGTCCACTGAACTATAAACCAGCCCGGAATCCTTTTCTTTTACTGCCTCGTAGTATGAAGCAAGGTTGGCGTCGGTAATTGCCTCTGCGCCCGAGAATGTGTACACATAGTTTTCTTCGGGCAGCGCCTTGCCCTCGGCCAGGTTCTTTGCAAAGGCGTATACCACACCTCCGGTATTCTCCACCGATGTTATGGCATAGCACCGGATGTCCCCCGCCGTGGCCGAAACCATCTTTGTTGGCGCTTCCATTTCCTCATCCTCTTCCGCGCCGCCTGTGCCTGCTTCTTCCAGTTCAACCGACACTCCGCCATTTAAAAGCTCATACCATGTTTTTATAAAACGCACAGTGGCTATCCCCGCAAACGCTTTAGGCGTAATATCGCTTTGCAGCCATGTACGAAACACATCATTTGAATTGTAATCAAACACCGCCATAGACTGCTTGGGCTCACCGTTTTCTATAGAGGTTTTAATTTCATAGACTGCGTCCCACATCTCGTCATAATTACTGTCCACTTCCACTATGCCCTGCATTGCCTGCACCTGTTCGTCCGTCGCGTTCAGCACATCGGTCTGCTCCATTCCCGCGTCCTTCAAAAATTGTGCAAACTCTGCCGAAGCATCCTGCCTGCTGCCCACGTTCACCGCAAAGCCGCTGTCCGCCTCTATGTTATATGCTACCACGGGAATGCCGTTGCTTTTGGCAATCTCCGCAATCCTGCTGAAGTTATAAGGCTGTGTATTGGCTACCACCAAAACAGAGGCGCCCTTGTTCACCATCGAATACACATCCTGTATCTGCTGGTTGGGACCACCGCGTGCGTCATATACCATCAGCTCGCCAATAACGCCCTGTGCCAAATCTTCTGCCGCGGCTTTTTCCAGGCCGCCCAAAAGCACCTCATCCTCCTCGCGCAGGGAAAGCAGCGTTACGCCAATCAAAAGCTCCTGCTGCGCAGACTCCTTTGTATCAAAGAGGGAACTGTCCGTGCCCGCAAGCCCAGCCAGTGTTTCCTCATCCACCCCTTCATAAATATCTTGCGGTTCCTCGGGCGTGGGCGTGGTTTTTTGCGTATTGCCGGTTGCAACAGGCACAATCACAAACACCACAAGAAGCACCGCAGCCGCAGCAGCGGCAATCAATAGAATGTTTTTGAACCGCTTAAAGAACCGCCGGATGTCCTTTTTCCAATGGCGGATCCTGCGTTCAGGCCTCATATTACCTCTTTCTCTCCTTCATGTAGCCCATAAAGCGCTCCAGCGTCGCGCTCACCACAAGCTCTTCCGGATAGCCGCACTCTTCTAACGCTTGTATTGCGTATTGGAATGTGCCCACATTGTAGCAGGAATGTGCATCTGAAGAAACGGTGATGCGCACATCGTGCTTTTTGCACAGCTTAATTATGTTCAGGCAATTTTCCCCGCTGCCCGCGCGCGCTTCAAACGAGTGGTTGTTCACCTCCACCATCTTACCCTGCTTTGCCGTTTCCTTCACCAGGGTTTCCGCATCTATAGGAATCGCCGGGTTGCCCGGATGCCCAATCACATCAACATATGGGTTCCTGATGGCATTCACCATCGCTGCCGTATTTTGCTCCACCGTGCCCACAATATAAGGCGTCACCTCGTCGTGTATGGATGCAATGACAAATTCCAACACCTTCAGTTGCTTTTCCCCCACGTCCACTGTGCCTTCAAAATCCACGATATTAAGCTCCACACCCTTAATCAGGCGCACGCCTTCTATCATTTCCGGAATAAATTGCAGCGCGGATGTTAAAATATAGTTTGGTGCGCAAAATTCCAGCCCGGAGCCATGATCTGCGCAAACAAATCCCTCCAGCCCTTTTTCAAAGGCGAGCTGCGCGTTTTCCCGCAATGTGGAATACGCGTGCGCGCTTGCGACCGTGTGTGTGTGCGTATCAACCAATAACCTCATGAAACACTCTCCCAGTAAAATAATATGCGTTTTTCGTGCGTTTTTCCGCACAGAATAAATTATACACTAATTGCCATTGAAAAGGAACACCGTATTTCCCCGCACCTGCCATCAAAACCACATTACAAGCCATTCTCCCGCGCATAGTAAAACAGGTATTGCTGTGCAATCCCGGCCTGTGCGCCAAACCGTTCCACAGCATAACTTTGAATCTTTTTTATATCCTCCACCCCATACAGCTCTTTCATCACACGCCGAACCCACACATCCGCGGGAAAGGCCTGTGTTTTGCCATAAGCAAACAGCAGCACGCAATCCGCCACCTTTGGCCCCACGCCGGGCAGTTGCTCCAGCTCCATTTTTGCCGACTCATATGGCATATCATATAATTGATCAAGGTTAAATCCAGCCAAAACAGCACATGCAGTGCCAAGAATATACGGCGCGCGGTAACCGCAGCCGCATTCCTTCAACTGCACCTCACTCATACCCGCCAACTGTGCGGGTGTGGGGAAAGCATGATATTCTCCCCCCTCGCAAGCAAATGCCGTACCACACGCTTCACAGATCTTTTTTATAATACCACGGATGCGTTTCACATTATTGTTTGTGGAAATAATAAAAGAAATCAACGTTTCAAAAGGTTCCTGCCGCAGTACCCGCAGTCCCGGAGCATATTCACAGCCTCGCTTCAACGCTTCGTCAGCACAATCCACAAACAAGCCCGCGTAATCACGATCAAGGTCGAAATATCCACGCCAAATCTCTGCAAACTCTTCTTCCGTCACCGGAAACAAACAAACCGTATCCTCTTTTTTTTGCACACGTAAAAAATGGCCAAAGGCAACCCCCTCATACACCCCATCCCCAACATCGGTAAAACGGAATGCCTGGCCGTTTTCAAATATATGCACCGGATCAAATGCCGCAAGGCCGGTAATCCGCGCTTCTTTTCCTTTAAATGAGATTTCCATTGCTATAGTATAGCACACAAAACCGCAAAACAGCGCGTTACAAACACCTTTTTACATACTGGTCATCTTTTGACTTCTCAAAGCGTTAAACATTGTTATATTTTTTGTTCATTGTTTTATCACAGTTTTTACAAAGTCATTTGTATAAAAAACAGGATGCCCTTTAACCGAGCATCCCGCTTTGTTTTACTATGATTAGTTACTGTATATGCTGACTTGCTTTTTGTCACGGCCTTTGCGTTCAAACTTCACAATACCGCTCACCAGGGCAAACAATGTATCATCGCCACCGCGGCCAACGTTAATACCCGGATGGATCTTCGTGCCCCTCTGGCGCACCAGTATGTTCCCCGCGAGCACATACTGCCCGTCAGCGCGCTTCACGCCCAGGCGTTTGGACTCTGAATCCCTGCCGTTACGTGAGCTACCTACACCTTTCTTATGTGCCATATCAAAACACCTCTTTTCTCAGTGAATAATCCTTTATTTCTTTATTCCGACTTGTCTTCCTTCTTTGCAGCGGGCTTCTTCGCTGCCGGCTTTTTCTCTGCGGGTGCTTTTGCTGCCGCCGCTTTTGCCGTTGTCGCTTTCTTTGCCGCCGGTTTCTTCTCCGCCGCTTTCGCGGTAGTTTTCTTTTCGGTTGCCGCCTTTGCTGTTGTTGCCTTCTTTGCCGCAGGCTTCTTTTCCGCCGCCGGTTTATCTGCTGTTTTTGCTGCCGGCTTCTTCTCCGTGGCTGCTTTTGTAGCCGCTTTTGCCGCTGGCTTCTTCTCTTCCGCAGCTTTTTCCGCCGCCTTTGCTGCCTTGGGCTTTGTATCCTTCATATTGGCTACATCAACTTCCTCGCCAATACCCACGATCTCTACCTTTGTAAACGGCTGCCTGTGACCCTGCTTCTTGCGGTAATCTTTTTTGGCCTTGTATTTGAATACAATTACCTTTTTGGCTTTGCCCTGCCCAATCACCTTGCCTGTTACCACTACATCCTTCAGCACAGGGTTCCCCACCTGTACCTTTTTTCCATCTGCGGTCAGCAATGCTTCAAATGTCACCTTGGAACCAATCTCGGCGTCCAGTTTCTCCACCTTAATTACATTCCCTTTTTCCACTTTGAACTGCTTGCCGCCGGTCTTTATGACTGCGTACATTTTCTCTTTCCCTCCAGGGTTTAGTCTCGCCGCAAATCGGTCTGTTTTCAACGAAAACACGTTACTACCTTATGCGAGCGGCTCAATTTAAAATAATATCACAGCGCCATATGCTTGTCAACAAAAAACCTGTGCGCCGTTTGGAACATCCTTCTCTATAATAGGCAACACTTTGATTTGCTCCGGGTGCATACCCTTTATTCCCTTAATATAAAACTGTACTGTCTCATATGGGGGCAATACCGCCTGATTCTGGTTGTTTTTATTTACAATATATTCCTCCAGCGCAGGCGATACCTCCACAAGGTATTTGGCGTTGCCGCCTTCCTTCACTGTGCGGCCCACCTCCCGGCGCACGCGCATCGCCATATTGTCAAGGTTATAAATAAACCCGCTGCCACCACAGGTGGGGCAGGTTGTCTGGGTCAACGCCGAAAGCTTGCGACGCATCTTTTTGCGCGTCATCTCCACCAGTCCCAGCTCCGTCATGCCCAGCACGTTTGATTTTGTGCGGTCACGGTGCAGCGCTTCCTCCAGCTTTTGCACTACGAGCTGCTTGTTTTCATCCACTTCCATATCGATAAAATCGATAACGATAATCCCGCTGATGTCGCGCAGTCGTAGCTGCCGGGCAATCTCCTCCGCCGCCTCAATATTGGCGTTGAGTATTGTATCCTGCAGGTTATCTTCCCCAATATATTTGCCGGTATTCACATCAATCACTGTCAGCGCTTCTGTCTCATCAATCACCAGATAACAACCGTTTTTCAGCCACACCTTGCGAGACAGCGCTTTTTCAATCTTGTCTTCGATGGCAAAGTTGTCGAATATATTTCCCTCATCCTCATATAGCGTCAGCCTGTCCACCATTGTAGGGGAAATAATATTGACAAGGGCCGTGATCTTTTCAAAATAATCCTTGTCATTGATAATAAATTCTTCTACATCCTCTGTAAAGAGATCGCGCGCTGTACGGAATAACAAATTTTCTTCCGCATGGATCAGCCGTGGCGCGGTTAAAAAATCCGCCTTTCCGCATACCCTGTCCCACAGCCTTGAATAAAAATTGACCTCAGCCGCAATTTCTTCCTCCGAAGCGTGCTCCGCCGCCGTGCGCAGAATCAGCCCCATGCCTTCCGGCTTAATACGCACCGCCAACTCTTTCAAACGTTCGCGCTCTTCCTCATTTTCTATCCTGCGCGACACCCCAATATGATCTACGGTGGGCATAAGCACCAGCAGCCTCCCAGGAAGTGTAACATGTGTTGTTACCCGCGCGCCTTTGTTTCCACCCGGCTGCTTTAGCACCTGCACCACAATCTCTTGGTTCTGTTGTAAAATATCCTTTATATTGGGCACATCCAGCTTGCGCTTAATCTGCTCGCCTTCCGCTGCCGCGTCAAATTCAAAATCCTGCTCATCACACAGAATGTCGCCCGCATACAAAAAGGCATTCTTCTCCAGTCCAACGTCCACAAACGCCGCCTGCATTCCCGGCAATATATTGGCAACCCTGCCTTTATATATATTGCCCACCAGCCGTTCCTTGCCGCGCATTTCCACCTGCACTTCCACAAGGCTTCCCTCCTCAATCAGCGCAACACGCGCCTCATGGGGGTTCACATCGGCTATTATTTTTTTCACCATTTAAAACTCCTTCTCATCAGCAAACAACAAACTTTCTATCTTCAGCAGCCGGCAGCCGCCTTTTCTTTCAACGCTGTAAACGGCAGCACTCCGCCGCCAATCTTTCCATAACACTCCAACCGGCAGATTTCATAATCCGCAGCCACTCCCGCTTCGCTTAGCACCGCTTCCGCCAGCACCGCCGGGTTCAACGCGCCATCATTGGTGTTTTTCAGCAATGCATACAGCACACTGCCATCCACACTAAGTTGCCGGATTAACGGGACAATATCCACAGGCTTTCCGCGCCTGTCGTTTGCGATATAGCTTTCGCTCTGCGAAATCTTTTGAACCGTGTCTTTTATTTTAACACAATCTGCTTCATTTTCAACTGTAAATGAAATGGAGTATGCCGCACTGTCGTTCAGCGACATCAATTTTTTGTTCCCCGTGACCTCAAAGACATCCAAAATTTGAATATCACTTGTAAAAACAGCGTTCAAATCGCTTTTCACCGTAGATATATCCGCCCCATCCTGCATTCGCATCTCCAGATAATCGCCGTTTGTGGCATACCCCACAGACAATGGGGAAGCAAACGACATCAGTATATGCGGGTTAAACCCTTGTGAATAGACCACATCGATCCCCGCCCGGCGGACCGCCCTGCCAAATGCCCGCTGCATATCCAGATGAGAAATATAGTTTGCCGCGCCTTTGCGCATATATTTCAGTACAACCCTCATTCTTCCCCTCCATGCATGTGGCATCCCGCGCCCTGCAATCCGCATGCGGCGCATTTTTGGGAGCAGGATGGCGTCGCCTGTGCGCTGTAAGCCTTTTCACACTCCCGCACAAGGTATTCCCCACTAATCAGGCTGTCTATGTGGCTATACGGCAAGATTTCGTTAAATGACCGCTTTCGCGTGGTATAAAACGCCGGGTCAATCCCGCAGCCCTCAAACGCCTTTTGATAGCGCTCAAACGAAAAATGATCCTGCCATGCGTCAAACACTGCCCCATCCTCATATGCCGCTCGCAGCACCGCGGAAAGCCGCCTGTCCCCACGCGCGAATACAGCCTCCAAAAAACTGAGGTACGCATCGTGATATTGAAAGCGTACACCCTTCATACGCAGCTTGTCCTTCAAATACCACTGCTTTTCACGCAGGCTGTCTATGCCCTCCTGTGCCTCCCATTGAAAAGGCGTTCCCGCCTTGGGCACAAAGCAAGACGCACTCACTGTGATGGACAAACTTCCGCCCCTCTCAGGCTTGGGCACCCTGTAATATTCCTCTCGTATAGCACGCACCAGCTCTACGATCCCGTCTATATCCTCCATCGTTTCCGTAGGCAGACCAATCATAAAATACAGCTTTACCGTAGAAGCACCGCTCGCAAACGCATTGTACACCGTGCCCAATATATCCTCGTCCGTAATATTTTTATTGATCACATCCCGCAGCCGCTGTGTTCCTGCCTCCGGCGCAAATGTAACCCCTGTCCTGCGCACCTGTTGCAGCTTTTCCGCAAAACGGAAGCTATCCACCCGCAGCGAAGGCAACGCAACGGAAACCCGCTGTTTTTCAAACCTGTCCATCAGCGCCTGCATTAATTCGCTGATATGCGAATAATCGCCGGACGACAATGAACACAAGGATATTTCATCATAGCCGGTGGCCGAAATCACACTTTCCGCTTGTGCCATGACACGCTCCACCGATCGTTCGCGTACCGGCCTTGTCATATACCCGGCCTGGCAAAATCGGCAACCGTTTGCGCACCCGCGCATAATCTCCAGCGTACACCTGTCATGCACGGTGCCAATATATGGCAGCACAGGCCTGTGCATTGCCCGCGCTCCGTCAAAATCCTCCACAAAGCGCCGCTTTACCTTTTCCGGCACACCTTCCAATGCGCAAACAGACGCTATTTCGCCACTTTCGGCATAACTCTCTTGATAAAAAAACGGAACATATACACCTTGTATATTAGCAGCAAGTCGTAAAAACTCTTTTCGGCTTTCCCCTGTTTTTTCACAGTTTAAATAGAGTTCACATAGTTCAACGATAACCTCTTCCCCTTCGCCTACCACAAACAGGTCAAAAAAATCCGCAATTGGCTCTGGGTTTACCGTGCACGCCCCACCACCGATTACAATGGGGTCATTCTCACCCCTATCAGCGGCAAGCATGGGAATCCTCCCCAAGTCCAGCATCAACAATACGTTAGAGTAGCACATTTCGTAAGAAAGGTTAAATCCAACCATATCAAAGCCATGCAGGGGTTGCCCGCACTCCAGCGTGGTTAACGCTTTTTCCTCCTGCCGGAGCTTAGCTGCCATGTCCACCCACGGGCAAAACGCGCGCTGGGCATATACATCCTCCATGCTATTTAGCACCTCATAGAGAATATGGATAGCAAGGTTGCTCATTCCCACTTCATAAACATCAGGAAAACAAAGCGCAAAGCGTAGCTTTGCATCTTCCTTATATATACTGTTCAATTCGCCCCCCATATATCGGGCGGGCTTTTCAATATCATTCCACTTCATACAGCACTCTTCAATCTATTGTATTAACGAGAAAGAATCCTCCCTCATTTTTTCTAGTTTAAACGCAGTTTACAGAGTTTTGCTCGCATTTCGTATCTCGCGTCTTTCTTTTTGCAAATACTTTGTGTATATCACGTTTCGCACTCGGTTTGAACACGTTTTACAAGAAGTTATTATAAACAGCCCCTTTATGTCATCTATATTCATATCAAACGTACTTATCGCTGATATACATATTGTATTTTGTCGCGTTTGTTCCTGCCAACCGTGCTTTGCTAGCCGATTGGCCACCGGGTTCGTCGCATATCCACGCTTAGTACAATTCCATATGCTATCATACTCGTCAATAAGTTGGAGCCTCCATAGCTAAAGAAGGGCAGGGGAATGCCCGTTACAGGCAACAGCCCAATGTTCATGCCTATATTCTCGAACGTGTGGAACAGCATCATGGCGCCCACCCCTATGATAATATACGCCCCGTAATCATCCTTGGCGCGCATAGCCAGCATAAATGTGCGGGAAATCAACAGGAAATACAGCACAATCAGCGCCGCCCCGCCAATAAAGCCAAACGCCTCCACCGTAACCGCAAAAATGAAATCGTTATGCTTTTCCGGCACATAATCAAGCTGGGACAGTGACCCGGGCGCAAACAGCCCTTTGCCCGTTAGCCCGCCAGAACCAATTGCCATCTTTGCCTGCTGCGTTTGCAAAAGGTCATCCGCTTCCTGCGCCTCGGGGTTCCACCATACCGATATGCGCGACTGTTGGTACGGTTTGAGGAACGGATAAATCACCACCACAGCAATGATACAGACCGCGATCAATAGCAGCAGAATCTTCCAGTTCGTTTTCGCCATAAACAGCATCACAAAGAAGATAAACGCATATACAATTGCCGTACCAAAGTCGGGCTGCGCCATAATAAGCGCAAAAGGTATGGCAAACCGCCACAAAGCGGGTATGATATCCCGAATTTTGTTAATCCCGTCCTCATGCCCTTCTGTTTTGTCAGAAATCACCTTCGCCAACACAAGAACAACGCCTATCTTGCAGAATTCACTAGGCTGTAATCCATAATCGCCTATGCGGAACCATCCCGTGGTACCGTTCACCTCCGTACCAAGGTTCAGCACAATCACCAGCAATACGATACAGGCCCAGTATATGATTTCCGTCATATTGCGGACAATGTGGTAATCCAGCAGCAGAATGACAAACATAATCCCCAAACCAATACCAAAAAACATCAGCTGTCGCTCAGCCGTGCCAAGGTTCAGGTTTTCCATAAACTGCGCAAATGTGGACTCATCTCCCGTAAAGGGGCTGGCTGTCGCATTGATAATGGAAACAATGCCATAGCCCACAATGAGCACGATAATGGCGACAAGCGCCCAGTCAACATATTTCCACATATGCTTGTTAATCAGTTTTGATTTCATAAATCCCTTTTTTAGTCAAAAGCCCGCGCAATATAAGCCGGCACGCGGGCAATCAAAAATCCTTTCTCCAAACCCCAGAAAGTGTTATCTGTTCTTCACCATTTGCTTAATTTTTTTGATGGGGATATTCGCCACAAGCTGGGAGGACATCCCCTCTTCTTCCCCTTTCACGCTGCGGATATCCATTTCAAACTCCTGCTCGTCAATCTCCACATATTTGGAGATCACCTGCATAATATCCCGCTTCATCATATTTATCATATCGTTGTTGCTGGTCGTGCCCGACCTGTCATAAATGAGCACCAGCTTCAACCGGTCTTTTGCTACCTGACTGCTTTTTTTTCTGTTAAAGAACCATCCCATGCCGGGTTTCCTCCCCTTGTGCTATCTGGAAAACAATTTCTTGAGCTTACTGAAAAATCCTGTGCCCTGTTCCAGATCCATAATGGGTACCTCTTCCCCCATAATCCGCTTTGTCACGTTCCTGTAGGCCTTGCCCGCCATTGAATTATCATCTGCCACAGCGGGCTCGCCGAGGTTAGAGGAACGGAAAATCATCTCATCCTCCGGAACCACCCCAATGAGGTCCACCCCCAGTATCTCCAGCGTATCGTCAATCGCAAGCATATCGCCCTTTCTCACAAGATCCGGGCGCAGGCGGTTAATCAGCAGCCGCACATCTTCTATGCCACTTGACGACAGAAGGCCGATGATCCTGTCCGCATCGCGCACAGAAGACACCTCCGGCACTGTCACAACAATTGCCGCCCTTGCCCCCGCCACCGCGTTTTTAAACCCGCGTTCTATACCGGCAGGGCAATCGATCAGCACATAATCAAATTCTTTTTCCAGCTCTTCCACAAGCGTCTTCATCTGCTCCGGGCTCACAGCCATTTTGTTCCTGGTCTGCGCGGCAGGCAGCAAATACAGCCCCTCATACCGCTTATCGCGTATCAACGCCTGCTTCAGCTTGCATGTTTCTTCCACCACGTCCACAAGATCATATACGATCCTGTTTTCCAGGCCCAGCACCACATCCAGGTTTCGCAGGCCGATATCCGTATCCACCAACACAACTTTCTTGCCGGCCATGGCAAGCCCTGTGCCCAGGTTTGCCGTGCTGGTGGTTTTACCCACCCCGCCTTTTCCAGATGTAATTACAATTGTTTTTTCCATTGAATACTCCTAAAAACTCCTAAAGAATACACAGCCCCATTTTCTTATGCCATCCGCCGTTATATTGGGCGGACCACTACTTTTCCATTTTTCAACTCGGCAATCTCTGCCGTTCCCGGTGCTTTCCGATCTTTGGGAAAGGTTACCACCCTGCCCGACAACCTCATCTGCTTGGGACACATGTACACCGCCGCCACCACGACGTCCGTCCGCCCACCGCAGCCCGCGTGCGCAAGGCCGCGCAGCTTTCCAAACACCGCAATGCTGCCCCCTGCAATCACTTCCGCGCCAGGGTTCACGTCACCCACAATCACCACGTCGCCTTCACTTTCCACACGCTGTCCACTACGCACCGTTCCGTTAATAAACACAGAATCCGCATCTATATATTTGCCGGATACCACATCGATATCCTCTTCCTCTTCGTCGTTTTTGTCCTTCTCCTGTGCTGCCGGTTTCTCTTCGATATCCAGCTCAATCGATTTCAACATATCCGCTTCATCCCCATACAGGACGTCATGTATATCAAAATCCATCGCAAACACGCGTTTAATTTCCTTGCGTTGCGCCTCTGAGAGGGATTTGCCGCGGATCACAACCCTTGTCCTGCTGTCTTTAAAAAAATCCTGGCTCTTTTTTAACTTTTGCAGCAATTCCTCGCGCAGGACAGGGTATGTCGCCTTTTCGCCAAGCATAATCTCTAGGCCGTTCTCCTTGCCCTTGATAGTCACATTATTCTGCAACAACGCTTTCTCCCCTCCAAAAAACACATTTGCCTGCGCAACCGCAAACACCCGTATATTATACAGCATTTGGCAGAACGGCGCAAATTATAAATCCTGCCTGTCAGGAAATGACAGAATTGGCCGCGGGCACAGACATATCCGTCCCCTGTTCCTTGCCATCAAGATAGTATTCTATAATATCACGCGTAGTATCAATCGCATGGTTGCCGCCCCATCCATTGGGGATATAAACCACAACGGCAATTTCCGGTTCGTCATATGGCGCAAAGGCTACAAACCAGGCGTTGTTCTCCAACTCCACATCATCCGAAACCTTTCCGGTCCCTGTTTTGCCGCCAATCTCGTCTTTATACTTCCAATCTTTAAACCAAGAGGCCGTCGCCGTGTTTCCATCTTCATTGGAAACCACGTCCCTCAAGCCTTCCTTCATCGCCTCAAACGCCTCCGGGGGCGCGTCGATTTTGTGCCAGACCTCCGGCTCAATCTCCTCCACCACATTACCGTTCGAGTCAATCACGCTATCCACAATATGCGCATCATACACATAGCCGCCATTTACCACCGCCGCCACATAGCGCGCAACCGCAATAGGCGTCAACAGCGTAGGCTCTGTGCCAATCCCCGTCGTCAGTGTTTTTGTATTGTTCCAAATCAACTCGGACAGCGTCTGGTTTATCTCATTGTTCCATCCATTACGCTTGGCAATGGTTTCAGGTATCTCCATTTTTTCAGATAATACAGCGCAAATTTCCGCACCCACAGATTGTTTTCCCAGCCCGGCAAGCTCCACAAGCGCTGTCGCAGTCTCCTCCAGCAGTGCCTGGTCATATTCTACGCCGCGCTCCTCGCCATATCCCTTCAGCATTGTAACCAGCGCGTTGCGCACAATCTGCGGCTTATAGGTTTTCTGATTGTCAATGTCCTTATCTGGGTTGTACAGCACCTCCTGATTACCCACCTGGCCTGTCACCTCTGCGGGCAACTCAATATTCGTCTTGGTAATCAGCCCAAACCTATCACTCCATTCCACAATACGGTCAATCGTCAGCCTGTCTGCCACCTCATAAAAGAAATAGTTGCAGCTATCTCTAAGCGCCTCCACAATTGTCTGGTTCGTGTGCGACAGATACGCACCCGTCGTATATCCCCAGCACGCAGGCGCCCTGCCCCCGGCATTAATATACGACTCATCAATATATTTATCGTACAACCCTTCGTCGTTAATCTCGTCATCCAGCGTAACCACGCCCTCTGTCAGTCCTGCCAGTCCTGTCACCATTTTAAAGATGGAGCCCGGTGTTCCCTTGGAAGAAATCGCTTTATTAAACAACGGCGAAGCCTCGTCCGTGCTCAGCATCTCATAATCCTCATTTGATATCCCGCCCACAAACAGGTTCAAGTCAAAGCTGGGATAGCTTGCCATCGCCATCACATCACCCGTGTGCACGTCCATTACCACCGCTGCGCCGGACTGCGCCAGATTCATTTTATCCAGCGTCGTCTCGCCTGTCCTGTTTTGCAGGGAGCTTGCTTCGTCATATTTTTCCTGATGCTCATAATATTCATTGAGTTGCTTTTCATGCACTGTCTGCACATTTTTGCCCAGTGCCTCTTCCAGTGTCATTTGCATCTCCATGTCAATGGTCAGCATAATATCATTACCGGCTGTCGCGGGCACGTTTGATATTTCCTGAATCACCTTTCCCCTGCTGTTCACCTCTACCTTGCGCTCACCCTGCCGCTCCACAGAATTGCCCGTCAGGTAAGCTTCCCAAGTGTTTTCCACACCGGTAATACCCACCGTGTCACTCTGGTCATAGCCTTTGTCTTTGTATTCCTGCAACGATTCCTCATTCACAATTTTGCCTGTATATCCTATGATATGCGCCGCTACATCATCCTTGGGATAAACACGCGTAGAGCTTTCCACTACACTCACGCCGTCAAGAACATCCGACCTCGCCTCTATTACCGCAACCGTTTCCATGGGCACATCCTGCGCAATCGTCACAGGTATATACGCGCGGTAAGAAGAAAGCTGTATCTCCTGCCAAACAGAAAGCAGCTTTCGAGCCTCTTCGTATCCATATTCTTCAGGAATGCGATACCGGTTCCTCAGGTCACGGTAAATGACATCCGGCTCCGATGTTTTAGATACCGACATATTGCTTCGCCAGTTTTCCTCGCGGCTTTTCACTGCTTCCGGGTCTGTCACGCCAAAATCAAAGCCAAAAGCACCATCCTCGCCACGCACAATATTGAACGTGTCGATAATCTCACCCTCATTTTCCTCAATCAGGCGAATGGTCTCAATTAAAATACTCGTATAATATGCCTTATCCGTCGTTGTGTTTTTAGATGGGTCCCGCGTAAACTCCACATCATAGGTGCTCTGGTCATAGGCCAGTGGTATGCCCGTAATATCCAGAATCTGGCCACGCGACCCCTTCACAGTAAGCGTTCTTACGGTTCTGTCCTCCGACTGCACTGTCAGCATTTCCCCCTGCGCCATCGTCAGATTGGAAAGCTGCACTCCCGCCGCAACAAATATAACAACAATCAGCATAAAAATGATGATAAATCGGTTTTTTAATTTCTTTAACATAAATCCGTGCCTTTCGTCCTATCAACCCATATCCTATAACAAACGTAGATAGAACACACTTCAACCCTTCTAAGCCAACCCTGCACACCGTCATCCTCAAAGATGGCCGAAATCATCCCCCACGCGCCTCACCTTTGGCTTCATCCAGCTTGTTTGGTATAGCTTAGAGAAGATCAGGTATGCTATGAGCAAGAGTACTCCATTGAGCACGGCTGCTGGTAGAATGTACCGCACCAGCATACCGAGCAAACTGAAGCGCGATCCTAATATATACACTGTGGCCGCCATAACCAACTCTTTCACCAAATAAGCGCCCGCACCCGACGCAAGCAACATTAAAAAATTAAAGCGCGCCGTGTTGCGGAACACCAGCGTCACCAATGCCGCGGCAACCGAATAGCTGATCGCATAAACTCCCAACACCGGTGAATACATGATGTCCATAAAAAGACCTGCCGCCGCCGCAAATATAATGGGCGCAGAGGTCTTATCAAGCAACGCAATGCTAACAATAATCAACAGGAGCAGATCCACCTGGATACCCGCTATGGCAATCCCCGTGGTGAACGACCCGCTCAATATGACTCCAAACACGCCCAGCAATACGAAAACAACATATCTCATGCGCGATCATTCCCCGCCTTCTTCAGGCACTGCGTCCGCGCCTTCACCATCCTGCGCGTCCCCGTCATCCGGCAACACATCCGCCACTGCGCTTTCATCCGCAATCGTATCATCCACCACCTGCGTCGTGTCCAGCACCTCAATCACCACCATGACTTCCTCCAGCCTGCGAAAATCCACCGCCGGCTCTAACGTCACGCGCATGCCGCCCGTTTCACTTGTCGTGCTTATCACGGTACCAATCACCAGGCCTTTGGGGTATATCCCATCTAAGCCAGATGTAATCACCAGATCGCCTTCCACAATATCGGCATCCAACGGCAAAAAGTTCATCACCAATGTCGCCGAAAGCTCGTCCACACCAATCTGTCCTTCCACAACTCCTACGTCACGCGTCCGCTCCATAATGGCAGACACCTTGCTGGACCCGTCAATAATACCTCTCACCTTTGCCCAGTTCAGCCCCACTTCATCTATCCGGCCAACCAAGCCATCCGCGGTAATCACCGGCATGTTCTCCTTCACGCCGTCCTTCGCTCCCAGGTCAATTGTAAACATATCAAACCAGTTGCTAGGCTCCTTACCCGTAATCCTGGCAACCTTCAATTCCTGTTCATCATTGTTTTGCTTGTATTCCAGCAGGGCTGAGAGCCGTTTGTTTTCGGCCACCACCTCATCATAATCCATCAGTCGCCCTTTATATTCCTCCAATTCATGTTGCAATTGTCCATTTTCTGTCTCATAATCGGCATTGGTATCAGAGAAAGCGCCTGTAATGGAATCTGAAAGCTGGTAAAAAAATGTCTGTAATGGCACAAACGCGTTGCCCACCACGGTGGTTCGTTGCGACAGCGAATTAGAGGTTGCCGTTGCCGCCACCAGCAACACCAGTATTATCAAAACTACAATCGTAATAATAAGCGGTTTATTTCGTAAAACGTTCAAAAACTGTCCGCCTTTCTTCTCTTTCGAAAACCGTTTGCACACGCCGAGACAGCCCCCGGCCGTCCGCACGTCTAAATATTATACCATAGAACAGGTTGTTTTGTAATCACAAATATGAAATTTTTGTAACATTTGAAGTGTGAATCCCACCGCACCTTTGCCACAGCGGGTTTATCTGGAATAGACCTCGTCCACAATCGTAAAAATTTCATCAATCCACATGCCTGCGCCCCGCGCTTCTTTTGTCGCTTCCTCAAACATACGGATAATCTGTTGTTTTTTCATTTCTTTGATTGCCGCAACGTTATCTGCCACATAATCGCCCAATCCCGCCCGGGAATAGATAATCTCTTCCTTTTTCAATAGGGCGTATGCTTTTTGCACTGTATTGGGATTGATTTGAAGCTCACGCGCCAATTTACGCACAGAGGGAACTTGCTCATGCGCGTGCATTTTTGATGTCATGACCAGTGTTTTCACCCCGTCCACAATCTGCATATAAATCGGCACATTGGAATTTTTGTCAAGCTTAATCAGCATACTCCACCTGCTTTGGTCTATGTGTATGGCATATTGTTAGTACACCATGATTGTAATTGTATTCCCCTGTGCCTTGCATGTCAAGCAGGCGCGCAGCCAACAAAAGCTCATCGCCCCTCCTTCGGGTTATATGTTTCAAAATACTTTTTAATACGCACCGCAGTGTTCTTTTGTAAGTTGCGGTGGAACAAAGCAATATCCAGCATATGCAGCGTGCCCCGCCGTATCAGTATCCAGTTCAAAAAACCAATACGGACATGCAAGAGTTCATCCATCGCGTCCTTGTCTATCATCACAACGCCCTGCTTTTCGTCGATATACGCTCCGGTAAAATGCTTTTTCTCCAGCCGGAAGTATTTTCCAAAATCAAACAACACCGAGCCAAGGTTTAGCTCCTTGGGAGCATACTCAGGCGTTTGCTTCCAGTTGAGCGGGTTGACGCACACAGCGTCCGGCAAAACAACCTCCATCAACCTCAGCCCCTTTGCAGAAGTATTATAGGAAATGATGCCGCCCAGGTCATCCTCCCCCTCCACCAGCCGCATATGCGGCCAGTTTCTGATATCCTGCTTTGTAACAGAATAGCCAGGCAAATAGGCCGCTACAAACAGGTTGTCATACCGTCCATTGCCAAATTCCCGGCGGATCAGCTCCAGCAGGGCAACAGAGCCCTGACTGTGCCCCGCAAGGATAAACGGCCTTCCCTCGTTTAGATGCTCCATGTAATAAAAAAACGCATCCTTCACATCCGTATATGCAATTTCATTGAATGGCTTCAGCTCTTCTTCCGTCATTTCCAAGCTTTCAATCCCCACCTGCCTGTAGTGCGGCGCAAAAAAATTGCAGGACTCCGCAAACGGCCGCCCCCGCCAAATCGTCATGAACCAGCCAAACAATCGGTAGATAGGATTGTTCGTATTCATATTGTGGTTCTTTTGCTTATCGGGATGAATATAGACGGTAGGGTACACAAAAAAAACATCCGCGCTTTTTGTCCGTTTTACTTTGTCCGGCCGGAAAACCCAGCTCCGCTTTTTTGCGTAATCCATTTCCTTCCCCAAAAATACCACCCTCATTTATGTCAAAAAGCCCACCCGGCATCGCCCGGCAAGCCTTTTTTATACTACCATAAACGCTACTTTCTTTCAAACCTTTAACTGGCATACACCTGGCGCAGCTCCCACGCATAAGCCTGGGGGGGAACACTCATTGTCGACGCACCGGAGAAAAACACATTGATTTCATCACCCGACATCAAATCCTGCAGGTTTACATAAACTGATGTGCCAGCATCATAGCTAAACAGCATTTCTTCACCCCCATCCACCGGAGCAAGCAGTATGCTGCCGCTGCTATCGTCCTGCTGCACCAGCTCCACAAGAGTACCGTTAAACACACTACTCTGTGCCACAGGCAGCAAGTTGAGCACAAGCGCATCCTCAACCTCTTGCTGCCCGCCGCCATACCATACTTCTACATAATCGCCTTGCATCAACGTGCTTATGTCTGCGCTGCTTTGTGTATCACCTGTTACAGCCACCCGCAACTCACTAGTACCAAAATCCGTACCTTCCACTTGCTTTAATGTCAACACAGTTTCGCCATTCTCTACCGCAACCGCCGCAATCTCCCCACGGTATTGGGCAGTATCGGCGGGCGGCTCCACATAACCCTCAATTGAAGCAATCCCGCCGCTTTCCGTGCCTTCTTCCGCCGCAGGCTGCGCACACGCAGCCAGGCAAAACACACAAAGCAACACAGCTACGCCGGGTAATAAAAACTTTTTGCTCATCATAGCAATCATTCCTTTTTTGTTTTTTCTTTTTATATACCCGCATTTCCTAATTTCTAATCCCTCCAGATCTTGCGCATGTCAGTAAAAGCACAGGGGGAGGAATCCAAATACAAACCTCTGGTTTCACTAGCGATGGATTTCTTGTGTTGATGGTTGAAAGCTTCCGCTGCCGTTAACGGTAGAAGTGTGGTAAACATGCCAAAAAACAACACGAACAATCGCGGACGGACACGAACACCCTAATACCGCGGGGGGCACGGATGGCACAGGAGCTGTAGTACACGCCGATTTGCACATCAACAGATTGAACCGAATGTTCAACATTTCTTTTTTTAGAGTAGAAGTTCGACTCTCTTGTGCCCACCAAGCACAAAAAACACCTCATGGAAATTCTCCAAAAGCTACCGCTCAAAATATGGCAAATTGTTAAATTTATTTCCTGTTCAGGTACATGAATTCAAAAAAGCCACGGAAGGTGTCTTCCAACCCAAGGATGGTATATTCGTTGTTGTCGCCCTCATAGTTAATGTTTTGCAAATCTGGGCTGTTGCCACGCTCTTTCCAATAGCGTTTTTTGTATTCGGAAGGCGTGCAGCCATACTCCTGCTCCAGCGCCTTGCAAAAATACCGGTATCCGGAAAAACCGCTTTCAATACAAATATCAATATTCTTTTTGTCCGAATGAACCAATAGTTCAGCAGCCTTTGTCAGCCGCAGCTTGTTAAGGTATTGCTGGAACGACATGCCCAGATGCTTTTTTATGAAATGGGACAAATAATACATATCCAGCCCCTCATCCTCCGCCAACATAGACAGTGTAATCTTCTGCGTGTAATTATCCTGCATAAAACGAATGATGCGGTTCAGGCGGTTCATGTTCCTTGCTTCCTTCGCCTGCTTTTCCTCATCCACAACCTCATACCGCGTATATCGCAACATTCCATAAAAAAGCTCATTTACAATGCTCATTGTCTTAAAAGGGTAGCCCGCCCCCTTGTCATATAGCACCTGCATCAAGCCGGATATTTCGCGAAAAAGATAATCGTAAAAAGGCTTGTGCTCCCCCTCCTGCATAAAAACAGTGTCCAGAAAACGGGTTTGCTTCATCTCTGGGAAATAGGTTTCGCAGAAATTGGGCGGCAACTGCACAATAAGCTGGGAGTTAAATTCCTTTGTGCGCTGCAGGCAGTGTGACGCGTTTGAATTAACAAAAAAGATATCACCCGTCTTCAGGTGGTATCTTTTATCATCCGTATAAAACTCTATCGGCCCGTTTAAGACAAGGCCAAATTCCATTTCATGATGCCAATGGAACGTGGTGCTGTTCATGCTAAGAGGATACGAGATAAACACTTTGATACTCTCGCCCTCATTGAACTTCACAAATTCAAATACTTTTGAGCTTTCGTGGTCGTTCTTCAAAACAGCTTCATCTCCGGCGGTTAATCCACAAAATGATAGTCCGGCGTCGCCTCCACAATCTGCTTTGCGATAATGCATTCCATTACCGTAAGAAAACGCATCAGCTCGCCGTCCTGTGCTATCATTTTATCACAATACTCCAAAAGATAAAAGTGTAAATACTTATAGACCGCCGTCTTGGTAAGCATATCCACACGTGGCACATGCGGTATGGTATCCTGGTCATATTGCGGCATTTTGTCCATCTTCCTGTCAATCCTCCCTGCCACGCCCCGCAGCAGCTTATACAGGGAAACGGGGTTGACCTGGCCTATGCTGATGATATTGTCATCGCGGTTTTCAAACTCCGTGCATTTTTTGCCCAGCATACGTGCCGCGCCGGCAGGCATGTCCTCCCGCTTCAGCATTTCGCACAAATGAACACAGAGCGCCATCAGCTTTTCTTCCTTTGTCATCCTTATCCCCCAATAGAGGCCGTGATCCCCTTTTCTTTGAACATCGCCACAAAGCGGTCCAAGTCCTCCTGCGGGGGCTTTTCCCCTTTGAAGGTATACTCCCGCCTCATTTGCTTATATTTGGACTCGCCAAACGTGTGATAGGGTAGCAGGTCAATTTCACGAAGGCCCAGCTCCTTCATCTTATCCGCCAGCGCGCCCATATTTTCGTCTGTCGCGTTAAACCCCTTGATAAGCGGCACACGCACGATAATATGAAACCCTTCCTTTGCCGCTTTTTCCAGATTCTCCAATATCAGGGAGTTGGAAACGCCTGTATATTCCTTGTGCATGGCATCATCCATATGCTTCACATCATACAGGATCAGGTCTATTTTTTCAAACACTTGCCGCGCGTTTTCCCATGGCGCAAAGCCTGTCGTTTCTATCGCAAGATGATACCCGCTGCGTTTTACCTCATCTGCTAGCGCAACAGCAAAATCCGCCTGCATCAGCGGCTCCCCACCAGAGATGGTGACACCGCCGCCCGAGCTGTTATAAAAAGACGCATCGCGGTCCACCTCATCCATAATTTCAGCAATCGTTTTCTCTTCCCCTTTTATCTCCAGCGCGCCGGACGGGCACGCGCGGGCGCAATCACCGCACAATGTGCAGCCCTCTGCCACGCCCTGCTCTCCCAGCTTAATACCATTTGGGCAGGCCTGCTCGCATTTTTTACAACCAATGCAGCGCGAGGGCTGGAACATGATCGTCATGCCCGGCTTTTGCGATTCCGGGTTGGAGCACCACGCGCACCGCAAGGGGCAGCCTTTCAAAAAAACCACCGTGCGGATACCCGGACCATCATGCGTACTATACCGTTGTATATCAAATATCTTTCCTTTTTCCATAATACCTTCTTCTCTGTTCGCTATATAGATTCCTTTTTTACACAATGCGGGCCGCCCCGCATGATAACGCAAGGCAGCCCCCATTCGTTTTTTATTTTATCAATACCCCTTATTAAAGCGTATGCTCCGTACGCGCGATAATGTCATTCTGCACATCCGGGCAAAGGTCTACAAAGTACCCGCTATACCCCGCCACACGCACAATCAGGTCGGTGTATTGCTTGGGGTCTTTCTTTGCTTTTTTCAGCGTTTCGCCGGACACAATATTAAACTGGAGCTGCATTGCCTTCTTTTCAAACGCGCCCTTCACCAGCGAAATCCAGTTGTCCAATCCCTTATCCGTATCCACCGCGGAAGGCGTAATCTTCACATTGAACAGCTGGCCGCCCGGCATCAGCACGTTAGGCAGCTTGGCGTAGGAATTCATCAACGCCGTCGGGCCCTTTTTCTCCGTATCGTGGAACGCGGAGGTACCCTCGGTGATAGGCGTACCCGCCTTGCGCCCATCCGCTGTCGCCCCTACAATCTGGCCGGTCAAAACGTGTGACGCAACAGTCGCCGTGGATGGGATAAATTTCCCGCCGATCGGCCCCTTGCCATAGCGTGTGTTCTTGTATTGCATCTTGTGGTCAGACCAGTATTTCATGATGCCCGCCGCCATCAGATCAGGTTCGTCGTTGTCATTGCCAAATTTGCTGTCCGATTTCAGCAATATCTGTCGGATTTCCTCGCCGGAGGGGTTGGTGTCCATATCTTCAAAGTCTGTATCTAGCGCGTGCTTCAGTTGATCCTGTGTCAGCACCTTGTCATCAAACACCACTTTTTTGATGGTGCAAAGCGCGTTTGCCGCAGACACAATACCCACGCTCTGTCCGCCGGTAAAGTCATATTTTGCGCCGCCGTCCTTAATTTCCTTGCCACGCTGAATGCAGTTTTGAATCACGGAGGACAGGAACGGGTTGGGCGTAATCTGCCCCCAAGACGTATCCACCACGTTGCCCGCAATTACATGGTGCCGCAGGAAATATTTCAACTGCTTGTGGAACGCCTCCATTACATCCCCAAAGCTTTCAAACGTGCCTAGCTGCTTGTCGTGCGGGCACATAGTAAGCCCTGTACGCGGGTCTTTGCCGCCGTTTAGTGCAAGCTCTACCCATTTTGCGTGATTGGGGAAACCCGCGCCATACCTGCCGCCAATTTGACCATGTGGCGCCGGCTCCACACAGCCCACCATAGCGTAGTTCACCGCATCCTCATAGGAATAGCCGATGTTCAGCATTGCGGGGATAATCACTTCGTCGTTAAAGAACGCTGGCAAGCTGCCCACTGTGCGCACCACCTTCACCGCTTCCTTCATGAAGATATCCGACGTGCCGCGGTACCAGCGCACGGTAAGCGTGGGCTGCGTCATTTTCAGCTTTTTGGTGCACGCGAGCGACAGGTACGATATCTCGTTTACCGCGTCCATACCGTTCAGCGTCTGCCCGCCGATTGTCAGGTTTTGGAACAATGGGTTGCCCACAAACGCTACTGTGTTGTCCCAGTCGCGCAGCTTGGCGAATTCCGTCACCTTCAGCCACATGCACGCCATGATTTCATATGCTTTTTCAATTGTCAGCCTGCCCTCGTCCATGTCCTTTTGGAAGAACGGATACAGGTATTGGTCTACCCGGCCAAACGAAATGGAATGCCCGTTGCTCTCCAGCTGCACGGGGATATTCACAAAGAACATTGTCTGGATCGCCTCGTGGAATGTACGCGCCGGCTCGCCGGGCACATGGCGGCAGATATCCGCCATCTCTGTGAGCTCCGCTTTGCGCTGCGCATCTTTCTCCGCCTTCGCCATCTCTGTAAGCTTATCCGCATAACGCGCCGCAAACTTTAACACGGCGTTCTGCGCAATGATCACCGCCTGCAAAAACGGCACCTGCGAAAGGTCGTCCGGGTTTGTCATGTCAAGCGAATTTAGCTTGTCCTCCGCTTCTTTGATGATGGCATTCATGCCCTTGTCAATCACTTTGATATAGTCTGGGATGGTGTGGCCGTCGCCGCTTGTCATTACCCAGTCTTCCTCTGTACCCTTCACCTCGCGGCATGCCTTGCGCGTTTCCTCAGGCAACAGGGACATCACCCTGTCTTCATGCGTGTTATGCCGCCAGTATGGGATTACGTCATCAAGCAAAATCTGCTTGGATTCATCTGTCACCTGGTAAGAGTCGCCCGGGCGCGCGCCAAACGGATACGGGTCGCCGCCAAGCTCTCGCTCTACCCAGTTTACGGCAAATTCCGGAAAGATGGGCGCAGCACGCGGCACAGAGGCCAGGTTTCCCGCCAAAAGGTCACCTTCTTTAATATAAATGGTCATCTCCGTCAAAAGCTTGTCCAAGGCCTTTGCCCGGCGCAACACCATGGGCTCGCCCTCTGTTTCCTTGTGGGACTGAGTCCAGATTACCGCGCGCTCATGGCAAATGGAAAGCTCTGTGTTAAAAAAGACATCCCTCATCTTTTCAATTCTTGGCGTCAGCTTTACACTGTCGTCCAAATATTCGATACAATCGCGTACCATGCTTTTCATAACGTTTTATACCTCCTCAGGTTTCTATTCAAGTGTTTTCCGGGGTTGTTTCCTTATACATTGACATTATACCCTATCTTTTTTAAAAAAACTTGTCCACCTTTGCTATTTGCGGGTCATAATTTTGTCTTTTGTTTGCGTTTTCCCCTGCTTCATGCGCTTTCAGGCACAAGTTTCGCCACCTTCAACCCTGTTGCAACAAAAAACTTCCTCCAACAACTTTAAAAAGTGGTATACTGGTAATAGATTATTCGCATTAACGGAGGAAAGTACCTTGGGCGGCATTTTTGGCGTAACTTCAAAAGAAAATAGTGTTTATGATCTCTTTTTCGGCACAGACTACCACTCTCACCTGGGCACATACCGGGGCGGCATGGCTGTGTATGCGGATGGCAAGTTCCAGCGCGCCATCCACAACATACAAAACTCCCCCTTCCGCACAAAATTTGAGCGCGATGTGGAGGAGATGAACGGCCAGCTTGGTATCGGCTGTATTTCAGACACTGCACCGCAGCCGCTCACCATGCGCTGCCACCTTGGCACATTTGCCATCACCACAGTGGGGCGCATCAACAATTCGCAAGAGTTGATCCAGCATTGCTACGACAACGGGCTTGCGCAGTTTTCCGAAATGAGCAACGGCAAGATTAACCCCACCGAGCTCGTCGCTGCCCTTGTCGGCAGCCAGGATTCGCTGCCCGCGGGCATCCGTTACGCACAGGAAATGATAGACGGCTCCATGACCATGATGGTTCTCACCCCCTCTGGCATTTACGCCGCGCGCGACCGCATGGGGCGCACACCGCTTGTCATCGGCAAAAAAGACGGCGCTTATTGCGCCGCGTCCGAAAGCTTCGCATATTTAAACCTGGGCTACGAGCACTACAAGGAAACGGGCCCCGGCGAAATCGTCCTGCTCACTCCAGACAGCGCAGAGACTGTACAACCTCCGGGAAAGGATATGCGCGTCTGTGGTTTTTTGTGGACCTATTACGGCTACCCCACCACACAATACGAGGGAGTCAACGTTGAAGAAATGCGCTACAGTAGCGGTGCCATGCTTGCGGCGCGAGACAGTGTGCAAGCAGACTATGTCGCGGGCGTTCCGGATTCGGGCACGGCATACGCCATCGGCTATGCCAACAAATCCGGCATCCCGTTTTCCCGCCCGTTCATAAAGTATACGCCCACGTGGCCACGTTCCTTTATGCCCCCCAACCAAAAAATGCGCAACCTGATTGCCCATATGAAGCTGATCCCTGTGGACACGCTCATCAGGGGCAAACGGCTTTTGATGATAGACGATTCCATTGTGCGCGGCACGCAAATGCGTGAAACAGCAGAATTTTTATACCAAAGCGGCGCAAAGGAAGTGCATGTACGCTCTGCCTGCCCGCCAATTTTATTCGGCTGTAAATACCTCAATTTTTCCCGCTCCACCTCCGACCTCGATCTCATTGCCCGGCGCGTCATCCAAAAACGGGAGGGAGAGGTTTCCGCCCAACGGCTACAAGAATATGCCCAACCGGAAAGCACCTGCTACAAAGAGCTTACGGCAGATATCCAAAAAGAACTGGGCTTCACCACCCTGCGCTACCACCGGCTGGATGACCTTAAAGCATCCGTAGGGATTGACCCATGCAAAATGTGTACCTATTGCTGGGATGGCAAGGAATAACTGTTTCCGATTTCAAGGAAAGCATTCTGGATTGCAATTTCATTTGAGATAAACAGGCTTTGACTACCGGGTGCCTAGCTTTGGCGTGCGGCAATCTCTGCACGCACCCGTATCATTTCGCCAGCTATGCTGATGGCAATCTCCGCAGGCGTTTCAGACTTGATTGGCACCCCGATTGGCGCATAAATGCGTTTCAGGTCAAGTTCGGCAAAGCCATCCTCTTGCAGCTTCCCAAACACATGCTTAAGTTTTGCGGGGCTTCCCATTAACCCAATGTAGCACGCGGGCGTGGCCAGCGCTTGCTTTGCCACATCGTAATCAAACTCATGACCCCGCGTCACAATTACAATATAGTCGTTTTCCGTAACGGTGATTTTTTTTGCAACCGCCCGGAAATCGCCCAGTATGATTTTTTCTACAGTGGGGAATAATTCTTTTTTTGCAAATTCCTCCCTGTCTTCAAACACAGCACAACGGAAACCCACTCGGCTTAATACAGGCTCCAGGGCTTGTGTAACATGCCCTCCGCCAAACAGATAAACAAACCCCTGGCTGACAAACGGTGCGGCAAACCACATCTCCTCTTGCTCCGCAACACAGGCCGCCTCCCCCCGCAGCAATCCGGCGGGAAGCTGCCCGGCCTGATCTTCTCCCGCCAGCCGCATGTCCCATTTACCGTTTGGCGCAGCCCGCGTCACCAGCCAACAGGCCGATGTCCCCAATGTTTTTTCCACAGCTTCATTCAACAATGCCTGCATTTGGGCATCGTCATGGCTGATAAACTGGAACAAAACTGTCATATCCCCACCGCACACCATGCCCAAATCTTCCTCGCTGTTTGGTTGCAGCGAGAATTCGTGAAAAGCAGATTCTTTTGCCGACAACAACTTTTCCGCCAGCTTTTGCGCTTTAAACTCCACTGCGCCGCCGCCAATGGTACCTGCCAGCCTGCCTGCTTCCCCCATCACCATCTGCGCCCCCGCACACCGGGGCGTGGAGCCAGAAATAGTCACTGTTGTAACCAGCATCACATCCCTTTGAACTGCCAGTTCACCCAGCATTGTTTCAAAAATCAATTTCATGCACCTTGTTCTCCTTGCGTAGTTTCAATCTTCTATCAGTTCTTCTAATATAGACAGTGCATCCAGCACAACCCCCGGGCAAACCTCCGCGACCTTGCCGCTTTCAAAGGCCGCCTGCAAGCCCGCGGGCGTTGTTGTGTCTGCCTCTAACAGTGCGCTGCATACCACCGAGCCGTTGCGTTCAGCAAACGCCTCCTGGAATTCCCGTGCTTTTCTCCTGCAACGGGCATCCGCATCCCATTCCCCCGGTCGGCTATAGCCATATTTCATGCCAATCACCAATATGGCCCCGGCCACCGCGCCACAGGTGCCGCCGCAAAACATGCCGCCGCCAAAGGGTGCGGCCATGCGCATCACCTCGTCAAAATCATATCCCAGCCTTGGCGCCCACGCGCCCGCGACAATCTGTGAACAATGAATGGACTGCCGGAACAGGTCCAACACTTCTTTTTCCGTATACATCACCATTCCTCCTTTTTACCGTTTTGAAAAAGCCATATACCATATCCCGCCCGCAAAGCCTTCATCTTTGCCCTTGCTTCCACGCCAGGAAGGCTTTCACTTTTGCCCTCCAGTATACTTTGTGCCAGCCACGCGCCCAGTTTGCCTGATTCCTCCCAAAAACCGAAAAGGACAAACCCGGCGTCAGCAAGCAATGCTTCCAGCTTTTCTTTTGTATACAAATGCCTCACCCTCGGGTCGTTTTTTATGCTGCCTTCCCCTGCCCGCCTTGCATACAGGTCCGTGAGCAGCAGCAGGCCGCCCGGCCGCAGTGTACGCTTTATTTGCTCTAGCGGGATCCCAGGTGCGTGAAGCAGCGAAAAAACACATTCCAGCAGCAACGCGTCAAACGCATCTTCCCCAAAAGGCATTTGCTCTGCGGCGGCACACTCAATGCCTGCCTGCGCACAGCCTTCCTGCGCCACGCGACAGGCTTCTGCGTCCGGTTCTATGCCATATAAGCAAAACCGGCTGTGCTCCTGCAAATAAGCCAGCGTCGCACCATAGCCGCAGCCCACATCCAAGATGCGCGCTTCTTGCGGCAGGTGTTCAGATAAGATAGTATGCAGCAGTTCCGGCATACACGGGCTGCATTTGGGCAGCACTTCACGTTGTTGCATGGCCGGTCTCTCCTATCCTTGTCAGGTAGTTGCTGCAAAACGGCAACAGCGAACCATTTTTGTAAACATGAAGGCTGCACCTGCGCAGCCGTTCCACGTCAAGGTTCATTGCATCCTGAAAGGCCATCGCCGTCACGGTAAAGCGATGACGGCTTGCCTGCGCAAGAAAATAATCCATATCTTTTATGTCCGCGCTTTCTTGTGTGCCACAGCCCTCGCTTTCTGTATCCACATCCTCCGGCACGCAGCAGTCTTCCTGCCGCCTGCTCCACCGCCGCCCGATGTATTCCCTGTTTTCCGCCGCCGTACTAGCGCAACAGCAACCCTCTGTTTCATGGGCTGTCGATAGCGGGAGAAGCGATTCGCCCTGTGCCAAAAAGCTGCCATGGAATCCACAGCCCGGGTGGTCGCACCGGGAAGGCCGCAAGCTGCCATGTGGAAGCTCCGCCTGCGTATAGCACGCGGCAATCAGTTCATCCAGTGTATAGCGGTTTGCCTCATCCTCCTGTGGATAACGGCCAAAGTAACTGGCGGGCTGAAAATGAATGCCTCGCACCGCGGGAGACAGCGCCGCCGCCTGCCGCACCATCTCCCCTATATTGCCGTCGTTTACCCCGCGCACAATGGTGGGCACAAGCGTAACGCCTATTTTGTATTTGCCACACATACGGATAGCTTCCAGCTTTTGCGCGAGCAATGGCTTGCCCCGCAACTTTCGAAAGATGCTGTCCTTTGTGCCGTCAAACTGTAAAAACACAAACGAAAGCCCCGCATCTGCAAGTGCCGCCACCAAAGACTCCTGCGTGAGCAGCAGGCCGTTTGTATTGAGCTGTGTATATTTGCAACCCTTTTGCCGCGCATAGGCAACCAGCGCGGGCAAATCCTGCCGCAGCGTGGGCTCCCCACCGGAAAACTGGATCAGCGGCTTGTCCTCCCGTTGCAATATCACGTCAATCGCGTGCTTCAGCTCTTGTGTGGACGGCTCCTCCCCGCTGCCATCCGCAAAGCAATAGTTGCAGGAAAGGTTGCACGCACGCGTAACCTCCAGCAACACACAACAGCTTCCCTGCGGGTGGACGCCACACGACGCGCAATCCTGTGCACAAGCCACCCCCTCGTCATCACCCAGCGGGGGCACGCCGCCCCGCCACTCGTCCCAGTCGGCAAACCCACGCCAAACAAGCGTGGAAAAATTGCCATGATGCGGGCATGATTTTTCCATATAAATGTTAGCTTCGCGTCTAACGAGCCGTGCGGGGATGTTTTGCAGGCACACGGGGCACACCGAGCGTGTGTTCCTCAGCAATTCCATTGTACTACCTCTCCCTCCGCCAGAATGCGTCGTTTCCGCATTGTTTTAGGGTCGCTGCCCGTGCCCTTGAGCTCCCGCACCTCCACCCTCGCGCCGGCCAGCAACCGCGCCAACCCTGAACCTTGGATATGTGCTACTATCGCCTTTTCGTCAAAGCAAAGGGAGCGCACATAAAACACAACTGCGCCGCCTTCCATTGCCACCTGCATCTCCAGCACATCCTCCAGCGCATATAGCACATCCTCTGCCTGACGCAAAGAAAACACCGTGCCCCCACGCTCCGATTCTATCCTGCCTTGTATTTTTTCCAGCAAAGGAAACCTGCCGGGCACTATGCGGGAGATATCACCCGTGCGGTACCGAACCAGCGGCATCGCATTCTGCGTGAGTGTAGTAAACACCACCTCACCATACTGCCCGTCCGGCAGGGTCGCGCCGCTCTGCGGGTCTATGATTTCAAATAAAAAGTCATTATGCCGCATATGGTATCCACACCGCTCTTTGCAATAAACCCCGCCACCAAAGCACATCTCGGTCATACCGTAATTGTCGTACACCACACAGCCAAGCTTTTGCTCTATCACCCGCACCACCGTTGCACAGGAATGGTCTGCTGCCGTCAGCACGCTGTGCAGCGCGGGAAAGGCAATCCCCCTGCACGCGCATAACCGGGACAATTCCAATAGCTGCTGGGGCAGGCCAATCAACACACCCGGCGGGTCTGCGCGCATCGCGCCTATCAGGTGTGAAAAATCCTGCACAACACCGTACAGCGCAGCCCTCGCGCCAAAACCCGACAGCGCCCGCCCCAAGAGTGCACCCACGCTGCTCTCCCCCGCGCAGGGCAGCAATACAAACACCACATCGCCCGCACGGGTGAACTCCTGCATACCATGCTCAAAGAAAGCTACCGTACGCCACAAATCTTCCGCGGAAAAATATACGCGTTTGGGATACGCCGTGGTTCCCGTTGTTTTCAGCGTCACAATCTTTTCAATTTTCCCCTGCGGCACGCACACCATGCCGCGCCCGCGCAACGCAAGATCATCTGCGGTGGTAAAGGGTAATGCACTTATCTGCTCAACCCCATGCAAAAATGGCTGCAAACGCTTCCTGTAAAAAGTACTGTGGCCGCAGGCATACGAAATCGCCTCCCCCAGCCTTTGCACCTGCCATTTGTGCAAAGCGGTGGAATCTTCCGCGCCTGTTTGCCGCGCAACCCATTCATCTGTTACAGATGTAAAATCCTGCATCCTGTCCCTCTCAAACCGCTATTGACAGATCCCACAACGGCGGATACACTGTGTTGTATCATGGAAATAGAAATCCCCGCTCACGCGAGAAAAAAAATGGAAAAAGCTTTGCTATCAGAAGAGGACGTGCTGCGCACCGTTGCGCATTGTGAGTCCTCTGGGGATAAAATCATGGTTGCAGGCAAAGGATATTGTGGGCATCTATCCATCGGCAGGGCCACCTGCTGGGTAGAATATACATTGCAAAACGGGCACGCCGTGCTGCAAAACGTTTATGCACACCGCCTGGAGATACAGGAATAACGCTTGCGCCGTTATCTTTCGGCAGCCAATATCATTTATCCTCCAGCTCCATTTCCACAGAAGCAATCTTCCCCTTCGCAAGCTCTTCAGAGATATAAACATTACCACACTCCGGGCAACGGGGCAGGTCTGTATTAAAATGAAAACCCATATACTGGAATTCCGTCTTTTGCGGCACCAGCTCTTTGTTGCATTTGCAGCAAACCAGCTTTTCCTCCATTGCGCGCTTTACTCCTCTATTTGCATCCTGTGCTTGTACATATTCACAAGCCGGTATTCGCCATCCGCCTTTTGAAACCGCACCCAATAGGTGGTCAGGCTTTGCAGTTGGTGGCAGGTATAGGTATCGTCCTCTGCATTATATAACAACATTCCGTCGGCCTCACACTGAAAAATTACCTGTTTTATATTTTCTTCGTGAATCAGCTCGTTATTCATCTTTTCCACCAGCTCTGGGGGAATGGCAAGCTTAATCCCATCATAAGGCTTTGCCCCACTTACAGCGCTTTGCCCGCCCAAGCTTTGCCGCAGCGCCAACCGGTTTGCGCGCCGCTCGGTGAGGCTGGGCGGCTGCCGCAGCTTTCTTGCCTGCGCATCAAAGAAAAGCACATCCAGTATATGCAGCGCGGATTTACCGTGGAGCACAAAGCTATCCCGGCAATTGGTGCAATATGTGACGTAATCCCGCCCACTTTCGCCGATGTTTTTTTGCTGCATCTGCTTTTCCAGCCCCGGATTGCCGGAACGGACTAGCCCGCCATAGCCGCAGCACCTTGCCTGCGCGCCGCTGTGCGGCAGTTCTTCCACATCATAACCCCTCGCCTGTACCAACGAACGTATCGCCTGCTGCGAAGCGGGATCGCCTTTGCTGGCGCACGGGTCGAAAACGGAAATTACATCCTGCTCTCCCTGCGGCTCCGGCCATGGCTGCCGCGCCATCAATCCCCACAGCGAGAGAACGGGAATATCCGGTAAATACTCCGCAAACTGCACCGCGCAGTTAGGACATGCCAATATAACCTGTGGCTTGCCCAGCCGCTGCCATGCATCGCGGATACCATCCAGCGCCTTCTGTTGCTTTTCCTCGTCCCCCGCCCAGTTTGCGGGTGCGCCGCAGCAATAGAGCATAAGCTGTACCTGCCCCGGAAAAGCACGCTCCAACCACGCATATGACTCTTCCACATAGGCGGGATCGGACGCGCCCATCTGGCAGCCGGGAAAATATAGGTAACGGACGTCATTGCCCGCATTGCCGGGAACCAACGCCGCCTCTCCATTGGAAAACAACATATCCTGTATCCAGAAGTCGTACAGCGCATCCGGCAGTTGGCCGTTTTTATGCATAATCCGGCGGCTTTCTGCAAAGATATGCCGGAAGTCTATGCCCACCGGGCAGGCGGGCTTGCACAGGCCGCATTGCGTGCAGGATAAAATCTGGCGCAATGCCGCTTTTGTGGTGATTTGCGTTGTGTACAGCGTATTGCTGACGTCCACCAACGTCTTTTTCGCGTCTTTGCGAAAGCTTGCCAGCATATCGCATACGTCAATACAGTTTTTGCATTCGCACAAAAGACAACGTTCCGCCTCTTGTGCCGCTTCCTCCACATCGTAATAGCGCCCCTTGGGCACAATCGGTTCTGCACGCTCCATGTCGTTTACAGTTGGATGGAAGGCGCAACCAGAAACAGTCTCATAGGTTGTTTTGTCCGCGTCCACTTTAATGATAGATTCTGCCGCGTATGAAAGATGGACACCGCGCCGAATCGCATGGATTGCGTCCTTGGGCTCAGACACATCCGGCGGGAATAAAACTCGTCCGTCGCATCCGGATAAATCGGCAACGCTGTCGCCCGTAGCAATTACTGCTACATCAAAAGATAACCCGGACAGGTCTGCTACCGGTGTGTTTGTCTCTATCTGCAAATATTTCAGAGCGGCCAGCGCGGCAAGCTCTTCTTCCAATATAGCGCGCGGAAGCACCGACTCATCCACCTGCCAAAGCTTTCCTCCCACGCGGTTTTCTTTTTCCAGCAGGCGTACACTGTAGCCACGCTGTGCCAGCTTAACCGCGCAGCTTAGCCCGGTAAGACCGCCGCCTACAACCAGAACCTGCTTGTCTTTGGGCGGGATAAAATAAGCGCTCTTGGATTTGCCGTGGCTTTGCTCCCAGCAGAATTGCTCCAGCCCGCGAATCTGCACAGAACCATCCAACCCGCTGCGAATACATTGGGAACTGCATGGCTGTGTGCAGGTGTGGCTGACAATACCCGGAAAAACAGTACAGTTGGTATACATGCGGTAGGCCGCCGCAATCGAACCCGATTTGATTTTTTCCACAAGCAGCTTTACATCCACGCCCAGCGGGCAGGCACACGCGCACGGCGGTTGTTCGCCGGAAAGGCAGCTATTGGCAAGTGCTTGTAATTTGGGTGCATCCATACTCATAGGCTGGCCTGCGGGTACGCATAGCGGCTGCTGCGAAGAGAAGAGGGGCAAACGCCATAGTGCGCCTTGAAGTGCTGGCGAAAGAGCTTTGGATTGCTAAAGCCCACCTCCCGCGCAATCTCCGCCATTGTCTTGCCGGAGGAAAGAATAAGCTCAAAAGCCCTCTCCACACGGTAGATTGTAAGGTATTGCTTGATCGTCATGCCCATTTCCAATTTAAACGCGCGTGCAATATAACAGGTATTAAAATTGATTGCACCCGCGATTGCCTGCAGGCTAAGGCCGCTACTGTAGTTATACGTAATATGGTGTATGACTTTTTCTGAAATAGTTTTTTCACTTTGCCCGACTGCGGAAGTGCGCAACTCTTGCACAAACGCGCGCGCAAACCCACACACCGCCGCGTATATTTCCTCCTCTTGCCCTGCCGCAAACAACTGCTCCGCATAATCGCCGCACAGCGCCAGCATTTTTCGCGTGTAGATAAAATGTGAAGACTCCGCAACAATATGGCTGAACAGGTATGCCACTTTGAGCATAATGGATTTTGCGTACCTGGGCTCGTACATATGAAAAAGGGACATCGCGTATCTTTTAAACGCTTCACGCGCCGGGCAATATTTTTTATTTTGTACCAGCTCCAGTATTTCATATATTTTCTTCTTTAGTTTGTTGCTGGTTTTTAATATTTCAGTCTTGCTTCCAATAGAAAGGGCACTCCTGTCATATTCGGCATCCTGCCATTCCATAGGCGCAGGTTCTTCCTCCCGGGGCGCGTACCGCAGCTTCACCATATCATAAAGCAATTGGGAAACACGCAAAAGGGAATTTGCTGTAACCACCGGTACTGCGGCGGCAATTTTTCCTTTTTCTTTTAGGCATCCGGATTGTGGCGGGGTATCTTCCAGCTGGGCAGGCCCCGCTATAAACAAAACAGAACCGCTTCTTTGCGACCATGCTTCCACCGCCCAAAAAACCAGCCCACTCTTGCAGTAATATACATATGGCTTGGACTGGGTATCCAGCACGCGCAGCATACGGCCAAAATTTTCACTCACAGGTTTGCTGTCCATCGAACAGCCTGCCCCCAACGGACACACTGCCTCACGGGCAGAAGAAAAAAAGCCACAGGCCACACCGGTCAGCCGCTTGTATGTTTCAGATACAATTTGTTCATCCGTTTCTTCCGCAAAATGGTTTCTACCGGAAATTCCATACATCATGCAGGGCCTCCTGCTATCAGATTTTATTGTTAAAATGGAGTGCTGCTTTCATTTTATAGCGCGGCAAAAAAAAAGTCAATTATGCGCCCCATAACCGCCATACCCGAAATTATTCTTTTTTTGCATACATCGCAATGTTTTTGGAATGAATATGACTTTTAATAGGTCAATTTGATGCCGGTATGTCAAAAAATGAGCCTATGATAAAAAAACAAAATATCCTATAATATTTTTAACTTGTTTAGGGAACAATTTTCCGGCATATAAATTAGAATCACAACACGATCAGACGAACGGCAACTCATACAAAACAGGAGGAATAGTTATGTCTACATTGCGGAAAACGCTGGCAATCAACGGCGTTGAAAAAATGTTTATTTGTGACCCCGAGGTGGATACGCTTGCTGACGTATTACGCAGGATGGGCCTGACCGGCACCAAGGTGGGCTGCGCAAAAGGACAGTGCGGCATCTGCTCTGTTATACTGGATGGCAAGGTGGTGCGCGCGTGCACGCGCAAAATCCGTGCGGTGAAGGACTATAGCAGCGTGACGACAATTGAAGGTCTGGGAACGGCTGAAAATCTGCATCCGCTTCAGTTGGCTTGGATTGTGTATGGCGGCGTACAGTGCGGCTTCTGCACCCCCGGCTTCATTATGTCGGCCAAGGGCTTGCTGGATGAAAATCAAAGCCCCACACGCCAAGAGGTGCGCGCATGGTTCCAAAAGCACAGGAACGCCTGCCGTTGCACAGGCTACAAGCCCCTTGTGGACGCGGTAATGGCAGCCGCCAAAGTGCTGCGCGGGGAAATCACCATGGAGGAGCTTTCCTGGAAGATTCCGGAGGATGGCAGGATTTACAACACGCATATTCCCCGTCCGGCCGCGCTTTCCAAGGTTTTGGGCGTGTGCGATTATGGCGACGATATTGCCATGAAAATGCCGGATGACACCCTTTATCTCGCGGTGGTATTGCCCGGATGCTCGCACGCAAACATATTGGGAATTGACACATCTGAGGCAGAAGCAGCCCCAGGGGTGGAAAAAGTGATCACCAGCAAGGATGTGAAGGGCATTAACCGCATCACCATGCCCGTGGCCGATGTGCGCTCACACGCAGATGGGTTTGAACATCCGTTTATTATGGATAAAAAAGTATTCCGTTATGGCGACGTGGTTGCCGCCGTGCTGGCGGATACGCCACGTCACGCACGCGAGGCCGCCAAGCTGGTAAAGCTGGATCTGGAGCCACTGCCCGAATATTTGAATGCGCTGGATGCGCTTGCCGAGGACGCGGTACGCGTGCATCCAGATATGCCCAACCTCTTTCTGCAAAATCCTGTGATTAAAGGTGACGATACACGCGATGTGCTGGATAATTCTCCTTATGTAGCGGAAGGCAGCTTTTATTCTACCCGCCAGCCGCACCTTGTGCTGGAGCCAGACACCGCACAGGCGTATATAGACGCGGACGGTGTACTCACCATACAATGTAAATCCCTGGGCATCTATCTGGCCAAAGCGACAATTGCCGCAGGGTTGGGCATAGACGCGGAGAAGATACGTATTATAGAAAACCCAACGGGGGCAAGCTTTGGATACACGCTGTCCTCCAGCACGGCGGGGCTGCTGGGCGCGGCTACCATGGCTGTGGGCGGCAGGCCTGTTTCCATGACGCTGAGCTATGAAGAACACCAGCACTTCACGGGCAAACGTGCGGCTTCTTATTCCAACGCACGCATAGGATGTGACGAAAACGGCAGGCTGACCGGCCTGGAATTTGATATTGCTTATGACAAAGGCCCATACACAGAGGTTGCAGGGCAACTGATCCAAAAGGCATTACGCTTTTTTGGCGCTCCATACTACATCCCCAATATCCGCGGCCTTGCCAAGGATGTGTTTACCAACCATTCCTATTCCACCGCTTACCGCGGGTTCGGCTCGCCGCAGGTATATACGGCATCCGAGCAGTTAATGGATATGCTGGCAGAGAAAATAGGCATGGATCCCTTTGAGTTCCGTTACAAAAATGTGTACCGCCCGGGCGAGACAAACAATACGGGCACGGTGCTCTCCGTATACCCCATGCAAGAGATCTTTGACAAAATACGCCCCAAATATGAAATGCTGAAAGAACGTGCCAAAAAACTTTCCACAGACAAAAAGAAACGTGGCGTAGGCGTTGCGTGCGGGCATTACAACGTAACAGGCAACGCAGGCGAATATTCCGAGGTATCACTGGAGCTGAACCCGGATGGCAGCGTTACCACCTATAACTCCTGGGAAGACCAGGGACAGGGCGCAGACGTGGGCACGCTGGTGCATGTGCATGAATGCCTGCGGCCTTTGGGAATTACAGTAGATCAGATAAAGCTGGTGCAAAACGACACGCAGACCTGCCCACCCACCGGACCTGCCGCGAGCAGCCGCTCCCACTATATGGCGGGCAACGCCACACTGGATGCCGCTACCAAGCTAATGGACGCCATGCGCAAGCCAGATGGCAGCTGGCGCACATACGACGAGATGGTAGCGGAAAACATCCCCACCAAATACCTGGGAAGCTTTAGCACCGCAGACCTGACATCGCCCATGGATCCCAACACCGCCCAGGGCAACCCCACGCCGGAATATACCTATGGCGTATTTATCTGCGAGGTGGAAGTGGATGTGGACACAGGCAAAACCAAGGTGATCGCCATGCATGGTGTGGCAGATATCGGCGTTGTGGGCAACTATCTCGCCGTGGACGGACAGGCATATGGCGGCATGATGCACACCATAGGCTTTGCGCTCACCGAAGATTACCAGGATTTGAAGAAGCATAAGGACCTGATGGGCTCCGGCTTCCCTTACATCGAGATGATTCCGGACGGCGATGACTTTACAATCGAGTATGTGGAGACACCGCGCGCCAGCGGGCCGCATGGCTCTTCCGGCTGCTCCGAGCTGTTCCAGTCTGGCGGACACATCTCTGTCATCAACGCGATTTACGACGCAGTGGGCGTGCGTATCTATGACCTGCCCGCTACGCCGGAAAAAGTGAAAGCCGCGCTGGAAGAAAAAGCAATCGGCAAGCACGGTATACCCGAGAAATATTATCTGGGCGGCGATTTCTATGAAACAATTGACGACATGATCGCCAACCCGGTGGAGCCGAAAAAATAACTATGTATCCCGCCTGGAACCGGGCACTGCGCAAGCCCGTAAAGCAGGGGTAAAACATTAATAGTTGCATAAAGGGCGGCCCCGATTAACGGAGGTCGCCCTTTATTTTTATACTGTGCTTGGAATGTAGGCCGCCATCATGCGCACTCATCCACATACTTTGCAATAACCTCATTTCCCCTTTTCCAGTTTCCTGCCAAGGGATAAGCGAGAGCAGCAACAGTCCGTCTTACCACTCATCTCGGGTAGGATTGATCCACGCTCGTCATTTCACATCAAAAAAAAGTCGTTTCGCGGCAATTGTTGGATTTCACCACTACATCGTTGCGATAGTATATCTATGAGCTATGACAGCCCGGACAGGAGGAAACGCTCAATGGATATGAATATCAGCGGTAATTATGTAAACGACCTGCGCGCGGCTTATTCAAGCCCAAAAGCAAGGTCGGGCAGCAGCACTTCCCGTAGCGAATATTTTAAAGGCTGGGAAACAAAATATAAAAACCTGAAATTTGCTGTGGGCGAAAGCGCCTTTGGCAAAAAAGGGGTTGGCACGGTAACCATTACAAAAGACCAACTCCGCGAGATTGAAAATAATACAGAAGCACGCATGAAATTTGAAAGTATGTTGGCGGATTGTGATGAGGTCGCCGCCGAAATGAAGAACAGGGGCGGCTCCCGAATGATATCCCAGGGGTTCTTTTACAATAACGACAAAGAGCTTCAGGGCTGGGTGGTTGCAAAAAACTACAGCAATGTAAATGATAAATATATCACCACATTGAATAAAGAAACATCCACCGGGTGGTTTAACGCAATGACGGTTTATATGTCGCTGAAGGATCCATATGCATCCGACTGGTCGCAGAGGTTTGGTAGGTAGGTTTCAAAAGCGTACTGTAAGTTTTTCAAAATACAGTATAAAAGCCACAATCCTATTGGATTATGGCTTTTTTGTTCTACGCTAACATTCTTAGCCCAGCTTAGTCGTCATATCCCAGACGAAATTCCATCGCATCTTCCGCGTTGTCAAGCTGGTCTTCCAAGTATTCCAGTTCACTATCTATCGCATTATAATCGGCACGGTTCAATACACCCTGCCTAAAATCATGCTCCGCCGCGTCCTCCTGCGCCTCTATTTCACGCTCCAGTGCTTTTGCCTCCGCCTTTACCTCAAACAATGTTTGGGTGGTAGCCGATTCCATTTTGCTTACCATGGCGGCTACCCTGTCGCTCAAATCGGCAACTCCATAATCCCCACCGGATGCTTGCGTTGCTGCGGCACCTTCTTCGGCTGCCGTTGGCTCATCGGGAGTAGCCGATGCGGCTTGTCCTCCTTGAACGGAATCCGCTTCTGCTTTCTGCCCCCCCTCCTGGGAGTTTTTCAATTCATCCACCTCCGCTTTCAGGGATGAAATGTCGCCGGAGATCTGGTCGAGCTGCTGTTGAATTGTGGAAAGATCTGACCCCACGTTTCTTACTATGGGCGCGCACCCCATCAGCAATACGCAAAGGAACGCCACCGCCGCTATAACTACTATCGTTTTTTTCATGTTTTGTGCCCTCCATGTTCCATATAATTAGTGCCGCAGCAGAGTCTGCTGCCTTGTATGCTTCAAACCATAACAGCCAAAAATGAAATGTAAATGAAAGTCAAAACTTTTTTGAATTTTCATTTGTGTTTCATGTTACTATAATATAAATAAAGTATCCATTCAACAAGCAGGAGGACACCCATGCGCATACTGGTTGTGGAAGACGAACCGGATTTAAATAAGCTGATTGTAAAGATCTTATCAAGTGAAAACTATGCGGTTGATTGCTGCCTGGACGGGCAGGAAGCACTTGATTATATTAAAGCGACGGAATATGACGGGATAATTTTGGATATTATGCTGCCATCTGTAAGCGGATTGGACATCCTGAAAAAAATGCGCAAAGACGGCAATGACACGCCTGTTTTGCTTCTTACCGCAAAGGACAGCATTGACAACCGTGTAAGCGGGCTGGACATGGGCGCGGATGATTACCTGGTAAAACCGTTTGCATATGAGGAATTGCTCGCGCGGCTGCGTGTTTTGCTGCGCGGAAAGAAAGGAAAGGCCAACCTGCTGGAGATGGGTGGCCTTTCGCTCGACCCCGCGAGCCACCGCGTATTTCTTGACGGGGATGAACTGTTTTTATCGGGACGCGAATTCGCCATATTGGAATATATGCTGCGCAACCAGGGGATCGTGCTATCTCGCACGCGCATAGAAGAACATATCTGGAGCTATGAATATGAGGGAAGCTCCAATGTAGTGGATGTTTATATTCGCAAGCTGCGCAGCAAGCTCTGCCGGGAAGGAAAGCCTTCCTTAATCCACACTGTCAGGAACGTAGGCTATGTGATGAGGGAAAGCGAATGAAAGGGCTATCTGTCCGCCAACGGGTTGTTTTCTGGTATACGGCCATGTTGGTATTAATCGCCATGGCGGTTTTTTTAATCCTGCGATTCAGCAGCGCACAGCAGGCTTCCGCTTATGTTGGCGAGGCATTGCGTGCTACTTTGGACGCCGCTACAGATGAGATAGACCTTGATGATGGTGAAATTGAGTTGGATGATGACCTTGACGATATCGATTACGCAAACGTGATCATTTACGACGGCGGCGGCAGCGTTATGCTCTACGGGCGCATCCCCGAATTTGACCTGCCATTGCAGGATGGGGACATCCGGCAGGTGGAGGGCGATTCTGGCCGTGTCTGGCACGTGCTGGATACCTATTGCAACCTGCGGGATGGCGGCGGCAATGCCTCTGTTTGGATCAGGGCATACACGGCGTTGGATTCTGTATCCAGTGTGGAGAACTATTCGACCAGCGTTTTTTTGTGGATGATTGTTCCCCTGGCTGTGTTGGCGGGCCTGGGCGGGTATGTAATCACACGGCGAGCATTTAAACCTATGGTACAGATTACGGATACCGCGCGCAGCATTGCAAATGGCGACGACCTGACACAACGAATTGGGCTGGAGAACCAGAGCGACGAATTTGGGCAGCTTGCCCATACGTTTGACCAAATGTTTTCCCGTCTGCAAACAGCGTTTGACCAGCAACAGCGGTTTGTATCCGACGCGTCACACGAGCTGCGCACGCCGCTGAGCGTAATCCGCACACAAAGCGAGTATGCGCTCGCCCAGGGAAATGAGGAAGACAAAACGCAGGCGCTGCAAAGCATACGGCAGCAGGCGGAACGGATGTCCGGCCTTGTAAACCAGTTGCTTTTGCTTTCGCGTATGGACAGCGGCACGCAGGCTGTACAAAAAGAGTCGGTCGATCTTTCCGCTTTGCTGGAATCTATTGCAGAAGAGCTTACACCCCAAGCCAGAAAACGGGGGATTGCAATCAAAACTGAACTACAACCCGGCCTGCATATTTATGCGGACGAACTGCTACTGATGCGCATGATCATTAATTTGGTGGATAACGCAATACGCTTTGGCAAAAAGGGTGGCTATATCCGGTTGACGCTGGAAAAAGAGGACGGCGGCATTATAGGCACAGTGGAAGACGATGGCGCCGGGATCGGTGAGCAGGACTTGCCTCATATCTGGGAGCGTTTTTTTCAGGCAAACGCTGCACGCACCGCGGGGGAAAAGGAAAACAACAGTGGCCTTGGGCTGTCTATTGTCCATTGGATTGTGAAGATGCACGATGGGCACATTTCTGTAAAAAGCAGCATTGGGACGGGCAGCATATTCACATATCACCTTCCATTTAGAAGCACATAAGGACATATTTCCACGATTGCTATTGCCTGCCAGCCCTGCTGCATCCGGCAAACCCTGTTCAACAAAAATATTTTCCGGAGAATAACAAAAGCAGGGTTATTCCCCTCAACAACATGCTAAAAGCTTTGTTGCAGAAGAACAACCCCTCTTTTTATTTTTATAAGGTTATTCCGTTCGCAGTGCTTCAATCGGCGGCATTTTGGCGGCTTTGTTCGCCGGGTTGATGCCGAAGATAAGCCCGACCACCATCGAAAAGACAACGGCAAGCACAGCAACATCCGGCGACATTGTGTAGCTTGCGTCCATAACGTAAGACACCAGCCCCAGCAAGCCCCACGAGACAAGCAGCCCCAGCAAACCGCCCACCGTGCTAAGGACAAGGGATTCGATCAAAAATTGTGTTAAAATCCGCTTGCGGCTGGCTCCAATAGCCTTGCGAATGCCAATCTCCCGCGTGCGTTCCGCAACAGAAACCAGCATAATATTCATAATGCCAATTCCGCCTACGAGAAGCGAAATAGCAGCAATTCCACCCAGCATAAGCGTAAGCGTACCCTGGATGGAATCCAGCGAGCTTAAAAGCGCACTCTGATTTAGAACGGAAAAAGAACTTTCGTCCTTGAACCGTGCGGTCATGGCATGCTTCAGGTCATCCTCCGCCTCTGCAACCAGCGTACTGTCCGCAGCTTTTACCGTGAAGCTGCTAATGCCCTGCAGCCTGAACATACGCTCTGCCAATGTAAATGGGACGATCGCCGCACTGTTTGTGGAGCCAAGCAGTGATTCACCCGCCGTTTCAAGCACGCCAATGATTGTAAACCCACGGCCGCCCACATAAAATGTTTTTCCTACCACATCCACAGTGCTGAACAAATCGTTCGCCAGGCTGGGCCCAATGACAGCAACTGAAGAATTGTTTTCAAGATCGGGGGATTTTAAAAAACGGCCTGCCTGCAGCTTCAGGTCTTCCACCTCCATATAGGAGGAAGTGGTGCCCAGAATCATCGCATCCGCCTCTTTGGTGCTTGTTTTTGCGGTTGCGCTCTGTCGCGCAGTGGGGGCTACATACGCAATACTGTCATATTCATCAGGATAGCCAGATACCTCCTTCAACGTCAATGGCAGCCCACGCTGGTTTAGCACCGTAACAGTCAGCTTGTCGGCCCCCAGCGAATCCAGCTCGCCCATAATGGAATCCGTCGCGCTTGTTACAATGGAAACAAGCACCACAACAGCCATGATGCCGATGATGATGCCAAGCATAGTCAAAAACGACCTCATTTTGTTGGAGGTGATAGAGGAAAATGCCATCCGGAATGATTGCATCAGCATGTGCTGTCCTCCTCCGTTACCCTGCCATCCAGTATACGAATGCGGCGCGGCGCGGCATTGGCAACATTATCGTCGTGCGTAATCAACACAACTGTGTTGCCCGCCTCGTGCAGGTCTTCAAACAACCGCATAATCTCCTGGCCTGTGCTATAGTCAAGGTTTCCCGTAGGCTCATCTGCCAATATGAGGGATGGGTTTGTGACAAGCGCGCGCGCAATTGCCACACGTTGTTGCTGCCCGCCCGAAAGCTCAGTGGGCTTGTGCTTCATGCGGTCGGCAAGCCCCATAAGGGCAAGTGCATCCGCTGCACGCGAATGTATTTCCCGGCTGCGCAGCCCGCGGTAGATAAGCGGTAACTCCACATTCTCCAGCGCGGACATTTTGCTAAGCAGGTTAAAGCTTTGGAATACAAACCCGATTTTCTGGTTGCGGATACGCGCAAGGTCGTCCTCGGAATAGTCTTCTATTGGCATGTCATCCAGGATATATTCACCGCTGTCTGCCGTATCCAGGCACCCCATAATATTCATCAGGGTGGATTTGCCGCTGCCGGACGGCCCAATAACGGCAACAAACTCTCCATCTGCAATCCGCAACGAAGCATGGTCGAGCGCGTGCACCTCTTCTCCACCCAGGGAATAAACCTTGGATATTTCTTTCATTTCAATCATAGTATCAGTCCTTTATCACACATCAGGGTTCATCTTCCGCCATCTCTTCTGCGAGAGCGTTACTCGCCACTTTGCGGTCTCAACTTTGCGGAGAAGAAGCGCCCTGCGACTCCCCGCTCATCGACATAATCGCTTCCAGGAAAGCATTTGACTCGGTCACGGTATAAACGACTTCCTCCCCCTCTTGTAAGCCTGATGTGATTTCCACATTAACGCCATCCGAGATGCCGGTTGTCACCGTGCGCACCTCGCCCAACGGCTGGTCGTTTTGCTGCCGTTCGGAAAGATTCACGTTGGGATCGTATATGTAAACAAACCGTTCCTCTCCCTGTTCTTGCAATGCTTCCAGCGGGATCAGCAACGCATTTTCACTTACCTTTGTCACAATATTGGCTGTCGCGTTCATGCCGCCAAGGAGCGGAGTGTCTGCCGGGTCTAGCCGAATGGTAACCGGGTAGGTTGTAACGCCGGATTGAGACGTACCCACGGTTGATATTTTGGTGACAGTGCCGTGGAACATATCATCTAATAACGCATCCATCACAATATTAACGTCCTGCCCAACCGCAATGGAAAAGATATCCACTTCATCAATCTCCGCTATAATGGAATATGCCTGGCCGGGGGTGATGGTAAACGCCGCTGCCATTGCCGTGCTGGGAGCGGACGTCGTTGTTCCCTGGCCAAGAGCGGAACTGTCAATGGAAAAAGATCCGCCAATGTTGCCTAGGCTTCCCAGGCTGTCGCCCAGCCCGTTTGCAGCCTGTCCAATGCTGTCCTGCAATATGTCGTTGATATACTGCTCCAGATCAACATCTTGAGGCAGCGCCGCCGTTGGCGGGAAAGCCGCGCGGAAGGCGACGATATTCTGCTCTGCCTCCTGGCTCACAACCAATTCAGATATCACCGCGCCCGCAATCGTCACCTGTATGTCATTTGCAAAACGGAAACCGGGCTCCGCCTTCAAAACCACAACTGCGGTATAGGCCGTTTCCGGCACAAAGAATGATGCGGCGGGCTCCCACGCAACAGTCCCCGTGTATCCGGCACCCGGGGCTATTGTTACCTGTGGTGTGCCCGCAAGCACAGGAGCAGCAACTGGTACATCAATTACCCCCACAATTTCCGTCACAGTAGTAGGCGGATCTTGCGGATCTCCAGAAGATGCGAGGGTATATTCCCCTGTTTCACCCGCGTTTGTCTCCAGCGTAAGAGCCTGTGCTGTATTTGCGGTAGTATGGGCAAGCGTATCAAAAACAATTCCTTCTTCCGCATTTTGAGCAGAAATGGGAAGATTGCTTAAAATACCGCTTACATCCAGATCGGAGGAAGTTTCGGCGGAAGAAACAGACTGCCCTGCCTGTATTTCCGTTATCGAACCTGCAATATCCGCTGTAATTGTATTGGTTTCCGCATATTGCAGTAATATCCGCAGTAATTCTTCATATTGGATGCGCTGCTGCGCCAGATCCTGATATTCGCGGGAGGAAGTTGTGCTTTGTAGCGTCAGCAGGGAAGCGCCCTTTCCCACCTTGTCATTCAATTCCACATCGACGCTTTTTACAGTGCCATTGCCGCCCACAACATTGAGGGGAGCATTTACCTCCAAAACCCCATCGCCCAGCGCCTGCCCGTCCTCATTCTGGATAGAAACCGTTTGTCCAGCCTCCGGGCCGTCGTCTGTCAACGATACAATGAAAGAGGACGCGCCAGAGGACACAACCTCGCCTTCTTCCGCGCTGCCGTCCGGCAGTCCCACAGTAACGCTGCTGCCTGTCTCTGGTTGCGCGCCGCTTTCCACCTCCACCTTCATTGTCCCATCCAGCGACAATATCATCAGGTGTCCGGCCTGCGCTACCGTTTGGGAAACGCTATCCCCTTCGGTTACGGCAATTTCCTTTACACGCCCTGCAACGGACGCCTCAATTTCACTTTCCTCGGTTGTGCTTTCCGCCTCGTCGATCTGCTCGTCAATCGTGGCAATTTCATCCTGCACCTCTGTAATGGCGCTTTGCAGTGCCACCGAATCCAACGTCGCCAGCGGGTCGCCCGCCTGCACCACATCGCCCACTTCCACCAGTATTTCATCAATTTCCAGCAGTGCGGGTATTTTTACATCCGCAGAATCATCTGCGGTCAAGCTGCCCGAACCAGCAACGGATAGCTCAACACTGCCGTGCTTGGCAGCGGCTGTCCGGGTTTGCGCATCAGCCAACACACGCCTGCTTTCACGAATCGCCGTCGCTCCGAAATAAATTAGCACCGCAAGAACGCCGATGATAACCACAGGGAGTATCCATTTCTTTTTTTTCTTCTTTTGGTTCTGCTCTGCCATTTCAATGCCTCCGCATGTATTGGTTTACTATTAAAACATGCCTGGTTGGATAGCGATTTTTGCGAGCCCAGCGGTAAGTTTCCGCAAACCCTATGCCTCCAAAACACATTATGATGATTCACATGTTTTTTATTATACCATATTTAGGGGTGTATAGGTATAGATAAGCTGGCAGAAAACAAAAAAATAATGTTGGGAAACAATTTTTATATTTTACTGGAAGCATAAAAAACACGACCAGGTAAGGGTCGTGTTTTTTTGCACTTTTGTAGCTGTATGTCTAAGTGATGTCACCGGTTTTTGGAGCCGATATTGCTGACAAACACTGCACCAACAATGATGGCACCAAGCACGATGTATTGATAGAAGGAAGCGACGGACAGCAGGTTCAGCGCGTTGGAGATAACGCCAATGAGTACCGTTCCCAAAAACACACCCCAAATGCTGCCCCGTCCGCCCGCCATAGACACTCCGCCGATAACAGCAGCCGCAATGGCTTCCATCAGCAGGGAGTCACCCATAACGGAGTTGCCCGAGCTAAGGCGGGAAAGCAGGATCATGGATGCAATACCCAGCAGGCCGCCATTAAGCGCATATACATAGACCTTGTTCCGTTTGATTTTGATGCCGGAAAGGTATGCTGCCTCCGTGTTATCGCCAATGGCATAGATACGCCGCCCAAACTTGGTAAATTTTAAGATAAAGAATACCGCAAGAAAAACGGCAACAAGGCACAGCACAGGAATGGGAACCACGCCGCCCAGGCGTTCCCGGCCAAAAGTAAAATCAGATGATGTCGGCAGGTTCATGCCGCCTGTCACAAGCAACGTAAGCCCGTTATACACACTCATCATACCCAGTGTGATAATAAAAGGCTCCGCCTTGCTAAGCACAATGAGCGTACCGTTTAACGCGCCACAGCCAATCGCCACCAAAATCCCCACGAACACAGCCGTACCCGTGTTGATGCCCGCGCCCATCATGGCGGCGGTAACGCATCCCGCGAAGGAGATGATATTGCCCAGTGTCAAGTCAATACCGCCAGAGATCAGGACAATTGCCGCGCCCGCGGCGGAAATGCCCAGCGCAGTAATCTGCGTCAATACGTTCATGATGTTTTTTGTCTGGTAAAACCTGTCTGTGGCAAAGCACATGATGATGATGATGACGGCAAGCGCCACCCCCAACAGCAATATCTGTGATTTTGACCTGTTTTTGATGATACCCGCCCATCCTTTTGCTATATTCGAATTGTTATTCATGTTATTAACCCCCTATCGATGCTGCGAGAATGGCTTCTTCGTTGATTTCCGGCCCGGTCAGCTCCACAATCAGCTTTCGGTCTTTCATCACCTCTACCCTGTCGCTCATGGCAATCAGCTCCGGCATATCCGAGCTGATCATGATAATGAATTTTCCGGCGCGGGCAAGATCAAGCATGAGCCTGTACACATCTTCCTTTGCCCCGATATCAATTCCCTTGGTGGGCTCGTCAAAGATAATGACGTCTGCATCTGTGTGCAGCCACTTTGCCAGCACTACCTTTTGCTGGTTGCCGCCCGAGAGGTATTTGATTTCCTGCTCCGGCCCTTGGGTTTTTATTTGTATCCTGTCAATATAATCTTCAAGTATTTTGTTTTCCTTTTGTTGGTGCAGCAGCACACCTTTTTTCTTGTTTATGACAGCCGAAATAAAATTCCAACCCACGCTGTGGTCAAGGAACATACCTGTTTGCTGCCTGTCCTCCGTGATGAGGCAAATGCCATTTTTAATTGCCATATGCGGGTCTTTTGCGGTAACATCCTTGCCGTCGATAAACACCGCGCCGCTATCCGGCCTCACCGCCCCGAAAATAAGGTTGGCAAGCTCTGTCCGCCCGGAGCCAACCATGCCGCCAAAACCAAGAATCTCCCCGCGCCGCATTTTAAAGGAGGTTTTCTTGACATAGCCTTTTTTATAAAGGTCGCGCACCTCCATGATCCCCTCGCCTTTTTCCACATCTTCCCGGCTATAGAACATATCGGTGTCCCGCCCGACCATATCGCGGATAAGCTGTTGCTCTGTAATCTCAGCCTTGTTGTAGCAGGCAATCTTCATGCCATCACGGATGACGGTAACGCGGTCTGCCAGCTCAAATACTTCGTCAAGATGATGGGATATATAGATAACGCCAATTCCTTTCGCCGCTATTTTTTTGACCAAATTTAGCAATGTCGTTTTTTCCCGCTTGCCATAGGACGCGGTCGGCTCGTCTAAAATCAACACCTTTGCCTCCTGCGCCAACGCCCGGGCGATCTGCACCGCCTGACGCTCCGTGATATCAAGCTCTCCCAGAATGCGATTAGGATCGATATCCATTTCCGTTTCTGCAAGGATTTCCCTGGCTCTTTGCGCCAGCTTTTTGTAATTCATCAGCCCGCCCTTGCCTGTCACATAATCGCCCATGAACACATTCTCGGCAACAGTCAGGTCGTGCATTAAAAACTGGCTTTGGTAAATTGTCTGTACTCCCATCTTTTTCAGCACATCCGGGTCAAAATGCTTTACCTCCTGGCCCCCAACAAAGATCCTGCCGGAGTCTGGAATGTAAGCTCCGGATAGAATCTTGATGAATGTTGACTTTCCTGCCCCATTTTCACCGACCAGGCAATGGATTTCTCCGGCGAGCAAATCAAACGATACGCGGTCGAAGACCGTGACGCCCGAAAAACTTTTCGAACAGTCTTCTACATGAACAACAACGTTTGGATTTTTTTCCTCCATCCTGTTCTCCTCATTTCCCTATACTTTTTTGATGCTGGAATGCCGCCCGCCAACGGCGGCTGGCTCTGTCGTTATTATAATGCGGGGCCACAAATCCTGTCTTTTAAGTGAATCCAATAAAAGAATGTTTTGTTTGTGATAGTGATATGTTTTGCATAACAAGGGCAAAAACGCCCTATATAATATTTTGGTAGATGAAGCCAGACGAGTAAACGATATGCCTGGCGAGTCAGGAGGTAGAAGTTTTCCGATATTCCTTGGGCGTCATTTGTGTATATTTTTTAAATAACACAGAAAAATATTGCGAATTGGGGATTCCCACATCGGCAGCAATCTGCGAAATCTTTTTGCTTTTGTCCGTCAGCATTGATTTGCTTTTTTCAATTCTACGCCGATAGGTATATTCCATAATAGAAGTATTCATATGGTTTTTAAAAAGCATCATCAGATATCCGGAAGAAAGGTGCACCGCATCCGCCACCATCTGTGGCGTGATTGATTCTTCCAAGTGTCCGTTTATATAATCGGTTGCGTTTTTCAGGTAATCGACAAGGTTCTCATTTGCTTCCGCCGCCTTGGAAAGGCTATAGAAAATGGTTTTATCCTCTTCGTCTTTGGCAATGTCAAGGCATTTTTGCGTCGTTTCGTCAAAGCCTACCATCTCATGAATCAGGTTTTTCGCGTCAAACGCCTTGCGCTGCTTTACACAAATCCGCTCACCGTCGCGGATTACTGTAATCCTGCTGGAGATTTTCAGCGCATCCTCCACCATATGGGTGAAATAAACGACGCCAATGCCAGATTGCGCCATTTCTTTCATAATTTCAAGTATTTGTTGCTTTTGTCCATTGGAAAACAGAGAGGCAATGTTATCCGCCAGCACAATCTTTGCTTTGTTGGCATAAACGCGCGCCATCTGCACCACTTGGCGCTCAAATTCTGTCAGGTTGATGGGCAGGGTATCTGGGTTGATTGGCACATTCAAAAGGTCAAATATCTCCTCTGCCTGGTTTTTCAGCTTTTTATAATTCAAAAAGCCTGCGCGATTGGCGACATATTCTCCCATGAATATATTTTCTGCCACAGTGAGGTCTTGCATCAGGTATTGGCTTTCATAAAGCGACTGCATACCGTTTGACCGGGCAAAGGAAGGATTGTGGCTGCGTGGCCGCTTGCCATTCACTTCCACATATCCGGCGTCAATGGAAACCCCACCGGCCAAAACTTGCATCAATGTCGATTTGCCCGCGCCCTTGGCGCCAAGGACGGTGTGTATCTCCCCGTTGTCCAGCGAAAAATCAATATTCGATAACGCGGGCGTATTGCCAAATTTTTTTGACACGCCGATTGCCTTCAGGCAAACAGTTCCGTTCGTCATAAAAACACCCTCCCTCATTTCACCGCTCGTTAATGAAATAAGTTCCTATAAAAATATTATATCTTTGCTTGCAACGGAATATTTAATACGTATAAGTACCTGTAATGGTATTATAAAATAAACCATGTGAAAAGGCCAGTAAATAAATCAGATTATATGAAAAAATGTTTGTGTGAGTAAGAACGTTTGCCAGAATCATTTTTCGGGGGGAAAGGAAATCCCCGCGCGCCTGCTGCGGGCGTGCGGGGATTTCGTTTGCTACTCTGGTATGTGTAAGTCTATAATTTCCCTTGTTTATTTGCTTGCGAGATATTCATCTACACGCGCAATCGCCCATTCCTTGTCCCATGTTACCAAGTCGGGAGCGCTGGCGTTGCCAGAATCGATCATGAACGTTGGCGAATCAAATGTCGCCGGCACATCCGCGCCGTCAAAGAATTTCATGATTTGCACTACCACATCGCCGCCAACATATGAGGGCGGGTTTGCGCAGGTTGCAAGAATCTTGCCATCTTTGATCATCTGGATACCATCGTTAGAGCCATTCATGGTTACAACATTGATGTTGCCAATCTCGCCATTCTCCTCCAGCACGCTGACCACGCCGGCACACATATCTTCGTTATGGACAAATACCATGTTGAAATCAAGGTCGGACATAAGCGAGTCTTCTGTGATGGCAATTGCGTCCGCGCGCACCCAGTTCGCTGTTTGCTGGTATACCACCTCAATATCGTCACGCGCCGCGATTGCATCTGCAAATCCTTCGGAGTGCAGCTCGGCAACTCCCTGCCCCAGCGCACCTTGAATCTCCAGCACCTTCACTTCGCCTTCCATATTTTCCACAACCCAGTCGCCATCCATCTTGCCCATGTCATAGAAAGAGTTGCCAATGGTACATGTGGGTACGCCCGTGCCTTCCGAAGCAGTGGAGCTCATAAGGAACAATGGGATATCCGCTTCATTGCAGAGCTGTGCGTCAACCTGTGCTGTGTCACTTGCCACAGAGAATACGGCAATCGCGTCCACACCCTGGGAAATCAGGTCTTCCACATTCGCAATTTCTGTCTCCGCGCTATATTCTGCAAGTAATGAGGTCACCTTCATCCCTGCGTACTCCGCCGCCGCTTTTACACTGTCCGCATAGTTTTGATAATAGGATTCCGGGCCGGGCTGGATTACGCCAAGATGGTAATCATAACCACCGCCGCCGCTTTCCGCCGCGTCGCCTTCCGCCGGGGTTTCTTCCGTCGCCGCTGTCTCCGCGGGTGTTTCCTCTGTTGCCTCCGGTGCCGCTTCTTGTGTTGCCGCGTTATCAGCCGGCTCCTCTGTCGTTGTGCCAGGTGAGCAAGCGCCAAAGAGTGTGACGGCTAACAGTAATACAAGTACAATCGCTATCGTTTTCCAATACTTCATTGTGTTCCTCCCTTTAATAATATAGTATATGGTTTGTTTATTGTCCAAAACAAGCTGTGCCGCTTGGACAAATTGATTTTTTATATTGAACATGAATCAGGTAGCTGTGTTATAATCAGGATAGGTTTATAGTACCATGTATTGCAGAAATAATTCTTTCACCAAAGTGATGCGATGGTGAAAAATGTTTGTTGGGATGATTTTATGCTTTTGTTTCTAAAAACATTATCTTTCCCACAACAAGAAACCATCCAAAAATGTTTGTTGCCGCCATATTTTCCCAAGATAGATTTTACTTTGTTTTTGCTTTGCGATACTATAATCCTATAGCTTTTATTATTCGTATTATTTAAACAAAATAAGATAACACACTTATACAAAAATTTTATCCCATTGGGCCAGAGCGATATGGTTGGAAAAAACATAGGCCAATGGAAAATTCAAACAAATATCATTACGGAGGGCAAGAAGATGGAAAACATGCAAGAGCTGTACGATGCGAGACTGAAGCGGGTGGCGGACGCTGTGGCGCTGAAGGAGCCGGACAGGATTCCCATAGTGCCTGTGTTCCAGGCGTTCCCGGTGTATTACGCCAAAAAATGGACAATAAAGGATATTATGTACGACTACCGCAAGGCGACGGATGTGTATGATATCTTCTATGATCACTACAAGCCGGATCTTGGGTGGGACCCCATACTGTTCTATCCGGCAAACTACATGGAAAAATCGGGCATTACATGGTTCAAATGGCCGGGCAATCAAATAGAGGAAGACAACATCATGTACCAGTTCATTGAGGGCGAATACATGAAGGAGGACGAATACGAAGAAGCGATCCTTGACATCACCAAGTTTATGATGAATAAATGGATTCCGCGTAGCTTCAAGAACCTCTCCGGACTTTCGAAAATCGATTTTAGAAACTCTATGTGGTTTGGGCACATGGGTGAGTTCGCGGCGTTTTCTGATCCGGAAGTAATCTCGACGCTGGAAACACTGGTGGAAACAGGCAAGATGCTGATGGATTGGTTTATCTACCTTGGAGAATACCAGGCGCACATGAAGGAAAAGTATGGTATGCCACCGCTGTACGCGGGGTTTGCGTACGCGCCATTTGACATGATTGGCGACAGTATGCGCGGCACACGGGAAATATTGATGGATATGTATGACCACCCAGAGGAGCTTTTGCGGCTGATCGACGTAATGACAGAGTTCGCCATCAAGGACACAATCGCCGGGTGTAGCGGCAAGGCGGTGCCATATGTTTATTACTGGCTGCACAAGGGCGTGGACTCTTTCATGTCGGACGAGCAGTTCAAGAAATTTTACTGGCCGTCGCTTCGCCGTTATCTAACGGAAGTTGCGGAAGCTGGGCTGGTACCTGTGGTATATGTGGAAGGCGCGTATAACGACCGACTGGAATACCTGAAGGAAGTGCCAGCGGGCAAAGTGATCTATAACTTTGAGTATACGGACATGGCTGAGGCAAAGAAGGTTCTCGGCGGACACTCGTGCATCGCGGGCAATGTATCCGCTGTGGACCTGACCTACGGCACAAGGGAAAAGGTAATTGAGGACTGCAAGTGGCTGATTGACACGTGCGGACCGGGTGGCGGCTATATCATGGACACAGGCACGATGGTGGACGACGCCAAGCCGGAGAACATCGACGCCATGTTTGAAACCTGCTTCACCTATGGCGCGAAGTAACCTTGACAAATAAAAGCATCCCTTGCCTGGCATTAAAGGCGGGGGATGTTTTTTTCTGTTTCTGCGACCCAGTTTGCAGCACCTTGCTTGCGGAGTTGGCCGATAGCGCCGCGTGTTTCATTTCCGCACAGTGGAAAGAAACCGCCTTAGCTGTTCTCCAGCCTCATCGCGGTTTTGTTCTGTCAGCGTCACTATACGGCCGCCCGTTCGCACAATCTGCTTTACAAGCTTACCCCGTGCATAAGTACTGGCTTTGCCTTCCCGCATGGCATTGGCTTGTATCTCGCTGTTGCGCCGGTGTTTGAGCACACCCATACAGCGTTTTTCTGCAAGCAGACGGGAAATCTGCCCGGAAAACATCGGGCATTGCGATTCCACTCCCCCGATTTCATCCAATAAAAACAGCGGAAATCCTTTTTCCTGCTCGTCTGTCAGTAAGTTGACACACCACTCTTCGAACACCTGCGGAAAAAATTCCCAGCCATCCTCCCTTTCCCGCAAAAACACCCGCTTCGCTTCCGGCGTTCGTCCTTCGGGCGGCAAAAGGCTTTCTTGCACAGATTGCAGCACAAACCTGCGGCAACGTCCATTCTCATAACCGCGCGATACAGCAAAACCGCCCATCTCTTCCCTATGGCTTTTTATATATTTATGGAGCAATGTGGATTTGCCAATCCCAATCTCTCCCTGCAAAAAGAAGTGCCGGTATTCATATGTATGATCCAGAATCCGCACGGCACGCTCATAATCGGTGGGCGTATCTAAATCATCTAATATAGCCGCATTCTCTACATCAACACATACAGAGTCACTGTCAAACGCAGCCAGTGCGCCGCGCAGCCCGTCTTTGCCGGAATGCTTGAGTATATGCGGCATAACATCCGCACGAATCAGCGGCGGGTGTCCACTTTGCCCGCAATAGGACGGGTATGTGACAGGGGCCTTTGACCGTTTGAATTCATGCGCCAGAAGATGGAGCGTCTCTACAGAAACCCGGGGATAATCGACCGGCAATAAGAAAAAAGCATCGGTATCCTTTTGTCCGGCTAACATACGGACACCCGCAAGGACAGAGGAAAACATGCCATCGGCATAACGCGTATTCCGGCAGGGTTGCGCTTGCAGGCGCGTGGCTTGTTCTTCCACCGCATCCGCGCAATGACCGGTTACCAAAATAACGGGGCCGCCCGCCACCTGCCGCAGGCCGTCAATCAAATGCCCCATGACTGTCGTTCCCGCAAGTGGAAGCAACGCCTTCATTTTTCCCATTCTGGATGAAAAACCCGCCGCCAGCACAATGGCGGCTATATGAGTGTCAGCCTTCATTTTGGTAACAACTCCTGTCTGCAAACTTACAGCACGCGTGCGCGCTCCCGGCTATACCTGCCGTCCTCTTCACCTGCGCGTCACATTCTATGATCGATATTATTATACTGTGTGCCAAGGTTTTTTGCCAGCAGGCACAAATCCACACAATTTCACGGGAAAGCTTTCACCCTTGCACGGCATATTCTTTTGCATTCGCCCCCCATGCACACGTTACATGCAGAATAAAAAGACCCCGCTTTATAGCGAAGTCTTTTCCCGGCTAAAATATTCTTCGAATAATGTGCGCGCGTGTTCCTGCAACGCATCATTCATAGCGGTGAACCGCATTAGAAACTCCCGCCCCTCCGCAGTCAGGCTTGCCCCGCCGCCATTCTTTCCGCCCGTTTGCATATGCAGGAGAGAAAAACCAAGCGCATCCTCTGCTTCCTTCACAATGCGCCAAGCCTTGCTATAAGCCATATGCATTTGCTGCGCAGCCATGTGCAGGGAGCCTTTCTCATCCGCCAACTTCAATAAATCTGCAACACCCGGCCCAAAAAACTTTTTATCCCCGTATAGGGTCAGGCGCAGGTCGTACCTCATTTCGCCAGTCAATAGTTTATCCTCACGTGTTCATAATCGCATCCAGCTCTTCGGCCGTAATGCGTACATGATAAAACTCTTCATAGAACGCCAATATGGCCTGTGTCACTTCTTCGCCGCTTAGGGGATAATAGTCTGGATACAAAATACTGGGCGCCCATACAAGGCCTACAATCCGGTTGGGGGCCTGCGGACGATCCAACCAGGAAAAAGGTGTCTTGGGGATGCCATACACATTTCCGTTTTCCACAGCCGCCACAGTGGCAAAATCTTCATCGGCAAGGATTTCATCCGCAGCACCAATGCCGGTAACGTCTTCCTTGGGCTCGCCGTTCACAAACATATATTCCGGATTCCATGCAATCACCTGTTCCTTGGAAACGATCACCCTGTCGCTCGGTTTTTCAAACTCAACATCAGCAACATTAATGCCACCTGACGCTTCCAGCACTTCGGCAGAAATGGTACCCCGCGGCGCTGTCTCCAACGAATCAACACCGTTTCCATAATATATGGTTACACGTTCATCATCCGGGATATCCATGGACGCAGCATTATCCATAATAGCTTGTATTGTTGCCGCGCGGCTGTTGCCATCCTCTTCCCTGCCCAGCACAGAGCCCAGTTCTTGGTAAACCGCCGGCATATCCTCCAGCTGGCTGGAGAGAATGATAACAGGTATGTTGAGCTGCTCCTGCATCTCATCGGCTGTCTCAATCGCGCTGTCGTTGATTGCGCCCATTTGCAGTATCAGCCCGGGCGCGTCCGCAATCACCGCTTCCGGGTTGAAGGTATCCCGCATACCATAAACAGGCAAAGACGCATATTCGTCTGGGATATATTGTTTTTCCAGGTCGCTGAACTCATAGTTCCACCCCAGCAGCATATCGGGCGCAAGCGTATATACTGTAATAGATGCCACCGGGTCAGTTCCATACACTTTGCCGACTTCCGTTGATATCTCCACCATCCGCCCCGCCATATCTGTAAAGGACACTGTATCCCCGTCTGCCTCTTCCATGGATTCAGGTTCTCCGGCGGATGCCGTCTCCCCCGGCTCCTCGGCCTCTTGGGTTTCCACAGGTACTTCCGCGCCCTGTCCCTGCACATCCTTGCCAGCCTGCGGTTGCGCGCAGCCTACAGCCAATACACACAACAACGCAATGCAAAGCACCAGAAGTGCGCTCTTCTTCATAATATTCCTCATCATTGAATTACCTCCACTGTCAAGCTTGACCAATCATATAAAAAGTGTTATCCTTGTTTGAGGATAACGGTTAGGAACCAACTATAGCATACCCATATTTTTTTGTCAAAGGTGTATTGTCTCTGTGAATAATAAACACATACCTCTGTATGAAAGAAAAAACTATTTTCGATTTCTTTTGGTGGGCCTTGTGGCAGCAAGCGCGCTGTCCATCTTGTTTTCCTTTACTGTGGGATATTATGACCTCCCCGCCAGCCGTATTTTTGAATTATTCGGCCAAATCGGCACCGCACAGCCAACATCCGACTACATTGTGCTTATGCGCGTGCGCCTGCCGCGTATTTTATCAGCATTCCTCATTGGCGCGGCGCTCTCTGTTTCGGGCGCTTCCTACCAAGGCATGTTCAAAAATCCCCTGGTTTCCCCGGATATTTTGGGTGTTGCGTCCGGAGCGGGATTCGGCGCGTCACTCGCCATCTTCCTTGGCATGTCCAGCGTAATGGTGCAAACAATGGCCTTTATCGCGGGGCTGGGCGCAGCGTTTTTGTCCTTTTTGATCAGCAGCAGGGTAAAGTACGGGCAAACCGTCAGCCTTATTTTGGCCGGAACTATGATCGGCGCGCTTTGCATGGCGGCAACCACCATGCTCAAATACCTTGCGGATACAAGCGACACGCTGCCCGCCATCACATTCTGGCTTATGGGCAGCCTGGTGAAGGTGGACATGAAGTCCCTGCTTTTCTCCCTGGTGCCCATGGCAGTGGGATTTGTGCTCCTGTTTTTAATGCGCTGGCGACTGAATGTTTTGACACTGGGCGACGAGGAAGCGCAGAGCCTGGGCGTAAACCCCCGGCGGACGCGCTTTATGGCTATTGTGGGCGCAACACTGCTTTCTTCCGCAGCTGTTTGCCTGGGCGGGCTGATTGGTTGGGTGGGCCTGATGATTCCGCACATAACCCGTGGGCTTGTAGGTCCGCAATACAAAAAAACATTCCCGGTATGTATCCTGCTGGGCGGATGCTTCCTGCTGCTGGTGGATGACCTGTCGCGCGGTGTTTCCGCTTTGGAAATCCCCATTGGCGTATTAACAGCGTTTGTCGGCGCTCCGTTTTTTATTTGGCTAATCCTGCGCCGAAAGGGGGAACAGGTTTGAAGGAACTGGTGGCACATGGCCTTCGATGCGGTTATCATAAGCATGATGTGGTCAAGGGCATTGATTTTTCATTGAACCCAGGCGAAGTGTTGGTGGTGCTGGGCGCAAACGGCAGTGGCAAAACAACGCTGTTCAAAGCGATCATGCGCTTTCTCCCTCTTTCCGCAGGCCACATATCGGTAGACGGGCAAGACGTTCTGCACATGTCCCTGTTGGAATATTCCCGCATATTTTCCTATATTCCGCAGCAGCATACGCCCGTTTTTTCCTACACGGTGGAAGAAACCGCCATGATGGGCCGGGCCAGCCGTGTCGCTACATTCTCCACGCCGGGCAAGGAAGACAAAGCGGCTGTTAAAAAAGCGCTAGAAACACTCAAAATCACGCACCTGAAGGATAAATACTACACCCGAATATCGGGTGGGGAGCGAAAGCTGGCGCTGATTGCGCGTGCCCTTTGCCAGCAGTCAAAAATTATCGTGATGGACGAGCCTAGCTCGGATCTTGACTATGCAAACCAGCAACTGATGATCAACACCATATTGTCACTAAAAGAATATGGGTACAGTATTATCCTGTCCACGCACGCGCCGGAATATCCCTTTTCGGTTGCGGACAAGGTATTGCTGTTGAAGAACGGCCAAGCTGTTTCCTACGGAGCCCCTGGCGGAGCGTTGAACAGGGGAACTCTAAGCCATGCGTTTGGCGTGCCAATGGACGTTTTTGAGTTGGACGATCAAAAAGGAAGCACGCGTAAGATCTGCCTTCCCTTATAAGTTTGCATCTGCTACTGTGTCGTAGGATATGCCCACATTCAGTATAGCGTATTCACCGCCAGCATTTTTTATAGATTCTTTTTCTGTTTACAGGCGGTGCTCACCAGACAAAAAATAAGCCCTGTCCAGAGGCGCTGCCTTCAATATTTCACCGAGCCTTGACGACCTATCTATAACTGATTGTATTGTGCCGCGCCACCATCCCCATGAAAAGCCTTTTCTCATTCCCTTATCTGGTCTTCGGGGATCAAGTCATAGCTATACATGACCTCCGAGTGGTTATCCAAGACCAGCTCCTTTTCTAAAACAGCGGATGTTACACCATCCGAAGTTTCCTTATAAATCGTGGAAATTCTATAGTACTTATTCCCTTCTTTTTTAAAGTGGTGGTTCTCCTCAACCAGTGCATAACACCACGGAAATTTACTTTCGCTCCTTAATTCCGCATGTAAGAATTCACCTTCACACCACAAAAGCAACTGAACATCCTGGTCTGTAGTGTTCTTAAACCGATAATCAACATTATTGTAGCTGACCGACGTCCCGGCGCTGAAGGGAACCCGCTTCCCCTCATCCGGCGCCAACGCATCGGAATGATTATGAAATTCGATCGTCCTTAACGGGCTATGCAAAACCAGCAAATGTATTGTGTTCGCCAAATTACATAGACCGCCACCTCTTCCTGCCACCAGCCTGTTTCTTTGTATTACACGCCCATCCATATAGCCATTTTTCTTTGTTATTTTCCCCACAGCCCGCCAAAATGAAAATACCTCGCCCGGATGAAGGATCATTCCGTTAATTTTACTGCAGGCCAGCGCAATATTAACCGCCTTGTTCTCTTGGAGCCTTAAGTCAACCCCCTCCGCCCTTTTAATCATATTGGAGCTATGGCTGAAAACGACATTGGGTAATTTTTCCGTTTTTATATTTTTGGCAAACTTTTCCTTGCTTAACAAATCTTTTATGTGCCGCTTGCAAATCTCTTTTTGCAAGGAAATAGCATAACAAGTAGGATTAATATCACAAAAAAGTTTTCTTTCTTTTCGTGGCATTCTTCAACCCGCCTCCGTTTTATCGATGGGCTCCAATAAAATATCGCCTATCCTGTTTTGACACGATTTGCTGAACCCATAGAATTTTAAAATCATCTTTTCAATCGTTCTTCTTATCCCTATTCTGGTTTCATCATCGTAACGCATGTACTCAATTAAAACGCTGGCTATTCCACTTCTATTTGCCCCCCAAATATCAGTAAATATCTGGTCGCCTATAACTACCACTTCTTCTTTTTTTAATTTCATCATTTCAATGGCTTTTAAATAATTGGTTACACCCGGCTTTTGGGCATCACATATATATAAGGAATCAATATTTTTAAGAAATCTTTTAATTCTCTCTTCGTTGTTGTTCGACAGCAAAAGGGTTTTTAATCCTACACCGTGGATCATTTGAAACAGCTTGTCTGTTTCGCTTGTAGAATCCTCACCATGATGCACCAGCGTGTTGTCTATATCAAAAATTACTCCTTTATATCCCTTGCCATATAATTTATGATAATCGATAGCAAACACGCTTTCCACATATTCACAAGGATACAGCATCTTAAGCATTTCATTCTCCTTCACACTGTAAATATCAATTATCATCCAGCGCTTTGATATACTCACACACTTTGTCAACCTGCTCGCTAAAGCTTCCGCTAAATTTATTCTCGAAGAAAGCCCCACCAATAGAAAATGCCCATGAAGCAGAAGTCTTCACTTCTTTTATTCTTTTATAGCTGTTTACGCTGCCCGCAAGGCAAACCGGAGCATTTACCTGTGATATGAACATTTTATTTAAAGCAACAGCATCTCCTGTATATCTATATCCTAGCAGGTCAAATCCATAAACGCCTTTTTCAAGATACTTGTTCGCTTCTTCTATCATTCCTTCGACAGTACCATCCAAAACAGATGGGCGGCCTGTAACTTTCCCGACAAATGGCATGTATTTAAGCTTGTTTTCTTTGCAAAATTCGTTAACCGAGTCAAAAAACAGTGTACCCATAAGAATATTGCATCCGCATTCCACCGCCATTTTCGCGCCAGCCATGCATTTTCCCTCTGTGTATGCTATTACCTCCAAAACAGTGGTCTTGCCATACTCCTTCATATAAGCATACAGTTTCTTCATCCGATCTAAAGGAAGACCTTCTTCCTTTAACCCCCAAAACTTTGCCTTGGAATTTTTACATTGATCAAAAATTTCATAAGCATTTTCTACCGTGCGATCGTTATGCGTTAACATCACAATTAATTCTGTATTATTCATATTGCAAACCCCATCCCCAAAGTAATATTACACCGTCATAAATAAAACCTAAAAACCAGAAATTCTACACGCTCACTAAATTGATTCTGCCAAATACTTTTAGCACTATTCATCCTTTGTAATTTGTGTTATTTCCGAAACAACAACGCAAACCAGAAGAACCACCGCCTTTTTTCATTAGGCACGCTGTTCCTCTTTGTTTTCTCCCCGTTTATCCACTTCGGAGCCTCATAGCATGAAAGTAATCGCTCGGCACAAGGCCAGCTACCACAATTCAATTCTCACCCATCCCATGAACCTCATCAAGTACGGTTGCCTTATAAATGTAATAGATTTAAAATAAAATACAATAGGTTTGGCCTGAACGGGTCTTAAATGCCTTGAATGGGAAGTAACTTTCTAAAAAAAACACTTATACAGACATTCTCTTGGTTGAATTTATTCTCTCCCCTGGTTATTCTATCTTTTTCATGGAGCATAAGTATTGCATATCCGGCATACGAAAGTCCTATTACAGAAAAAGATATCTCAATAGTGCCAACCCCAGTTCTACACGTACCGATACCATGCAACAGGTTTTACTACGCTGCCTCGCACAACTTCCGCTCAACATCTGCTCCATCTTCATATGTTACCGTATCATGCCAAACTGTACCGCATGGTACAGAAGAATCTTGTTAAATCCAATCTTTTAAAAACAACAAAATGGCTTTCAACAGATGTGAAAATATGGTATAATGGCATGGAAAATGGCTGTATGTCCTTAACCATAGCGGCTTACAACCACCATATGAAGGCGTAGCTCAGTTGGTTAGAGTACCTGCTTGACATGCAGGGGGTCGGTGGTTCAAGTCCACTCGTCTTCACCAAGGAAACCCGCTCTATGAAAGGATTTTCGGAGCGGGTGTTTTTTATTCCCGTTCCTCAAAATACCGATTTGTACAAAATTTGCACAAAATTACTCGATGACTCGATGGTATTAATACTGTCGATATTTGTAGTGCATTATTATGTTGCGCCTGTATCGCCGTCAAACAAAGTCTTTTGCGTCAGACTGGCACACCGTGTCGGTATCATGCTTTTGTCAAGATAGCTCTTCTCTGTTGTAGAAATCCTGCTGTGGTTTAATTGCGCAGACACCTCCATTATACTTGCTCCGTTGGCAAGCAAAAGTGTCGCCAGGGAACCACGCAGGTCGTGAAAACGGTGATGCTTAAATCCATTGGCCTTCAGAATTTTTCTAAAAGACGAACCTATTGTATGAGGATCTAGATAGTCCCCGTTCTCATGGCAACAGAGAAGCCCCAAGTCTTTGTAGTCAGGGTTGTTACGCTTTTGCTCTTCCACAACTTTTATTCGTTCCTTCACACATTCCAGTAAATAAGGTGGGATGTCAACAGAATATGCTTTACGATGCTTGTTGCTACCTCTGGCTTTTAAATATGGGACAACTCCATACATTGCACGCCCTTTTGCATCAGGGTCTACCACAGTAATTTGTTGATGGATATAGACTGTTCCATTCTCCAAATCCCAATCTGAAATGAGCGTCCCCACCGCTTCTCCTCGCCTGATTGCTAATGATGCAGCAATCAATATCGGCAATCCCGCCGTATAGTTTTTGGAAACCTCTAGGAAGCTCGTAAGCTCTTCCTTTGTAAAATAGGAGTGTGGATTTGGGGACTCTTCTGGAACATCCGCTTCCTCGCACGGGTTTGATGGAATAAGCTTCACCTTTCTTTTTGCTGCGTTTCTCAAAGCGCAGCTCAAGACTTTATGTACACGTCTTACTGCACTATCCGAGAAATTGCATTCATCCTGCAAAAAATAATAAAATTCATTAATATCATCATCAGTGATGCTTTGAAGGCGTTTTTTCCCGATGTGAGGAATAATCTGCTTTTTGACAACACGTCGATACTCCGCTACTGTGTTTGCCGTAATCTTTCTGTTCTCCACCGGTACACGCAAATGTCTTTCATAATTTGTATTTAGCCAGCTTGTAAGGTATTCTTCCAACGTGAGCTTAGCAGGTTCCACATATTCTTCCCGCGAGATTTTTACATTCATCTCATCCAAAAATGCCTGTGCTTCCTTCTTGGTAGCAAACCCGCCCTTGTATTTCTGTTTTTTCTTTCCAGTTTTGCCGTCAGGAACATAATACATGGCAACCCATGTTATATTGCCATTCGTCCCAATCCGTTTAAATGGATTCCCTCGCTTCTTATTTTTCCTGTTTGGCTGCGTTATCATTAAATCATCCTCCTCTTGCGTGGAAGAAAGATTTGATGATGGCTGATTCTTATATTCTGATGTCAATGTGCAACCCGCCACTGCATTCGTCGGACGAAATTGTTCAGCGGTTTTGTTCACGCTCATATCGCAAAGTAATTCCATCGGCAGTGGCAATCCAACCGATTGTAAATATTGTACCACAGCTTCCCGCCGAAATCGAAGCTCTTTACTTTGAGCATCTCGCTCTGCGTTAATTATTCCTTTGCGGACCAGCTCATAGCATTTGGTTCGTCCGATATTAGCAATCTGACGAAACTCTGCGGTCCGATAGTAAGGTTTGTAGCATATTTGTAATGATTTTTCTTTCATAACAAACTCCATTTCCGACGCCCGGAAATGAGTTCGTCCGTTCTATTGTTTTACGTGTTATCTCCGCGCCAATTGTACTGGGGCGTCTAGTCCTTTGGTTTAGTAGAGTTGTTCTATGCCGTAGTGTTTATCGTACCGTCTTGTTTCTAGCTCCTTCAATGTCCACCACTTCCCACTTGGCATTAGTATAAAAGTATCGAGGTCGTCAGATATCATCATCGCCTCAATTTCCCACCTAATGCATTTCATGGTGTCGTCATTTGGAACAAGGTTTTTTCCAAACATGTCAACACAACCAACGCCATGTTGCTTTAAACAGCTGAACAAGTGGAACAAGTCCCAGTAATCTCGCGCCAAGTGGAACAGGTCCTGGACAATAAGCAAGTCAAACTTCCTCTCGCCCTTGATGTCCTCAAGCATTTGTTGCAGAGCTGGTCGCTCCAGGAACAAGGCGGAGTAACCATCGTCGCGATATACAGCCCCGATTGTACCGCCGATGCTTTGGGCGTAAGCTCGGCAGATTTCTTCCTGCCGCTCAAGCCGTTCCTGGTTTTGTACGATAGTACGTACGTAGATACCGATGCGTAGAGCATCCTTTTCTAAGATGTGCATAATTGACATCCTCCCTTCTAGTCGAGAGTCATATCACTCTCGTATATAGAGTAGTATGTCTAAATAAAAAACAAAATAATATTTAGTTACGAAGAGTCGCCCTATGAGCGGGTTTCACCACATTCGGCCCTGTTTCCGCCGGAAAATCCGGTCGATATATGCCTCATTCCGGCGGAGTGAAGCGGGGCTGAAAACCGAGAAACCGCACAACCATGGGATTTCTTGTCTTCCGCATGCCTGTAAAAGCGTGTGTGGAAAACCTAATGGGGTGAAATTGAACCGAATATATCATGGTTGTTAGGGGCGAATATCCCCATATGCATTTGTCTCCCTCTGCTTTGCCACCATCTTTTCGATGCGTTTGCCGCTACCGGCGAAATATCGTAATCTTCGTTGCCGTCTTAGCCACTGAATGGGGTTTCGTATGATGGCGTCAGCTATGATGTGAAACGCCATAGAGGCGGCCATCATGTTTTCCAAGTATCGTTTCCCTTCATCGTCCAGCGGGTTTTCATCGTTAAGTTCCAAGTATTCACAATACAAATCGGAATACTTCAGGTAATCATCCCTGCATCCGGCATATATCTGCCTGCATTGTTCGTTGTGCTCCTGTTTAACTGCCGGCGATAAGAACTGTGCCTGCCAGAACGGGATTTTCTGTGGCAAATCGGGGTACAGGCCTTGCATCACCAGTGATATATCCGTGCCCTCGTCAAGCAGGCTTTTGTAATAATTATCAAACAACATAATCGTATTGTTTCCTTTCTGAATGTTGTAGCTATCGCAGTGGATTTCACTGACGCCCCCTAAGGGGAACCGGGAGTCCTGCCGTTGCTCAGCCCTCCCGGTATAGTAAAGGAGAAAGTAATTGATAATTAATCTAATAATAGTGCCGTATTACCATCGCGCGTCTGGTTTGCACCAAAGCATCAGGGGGATACGGCGACGCCCCTACGGGTCAGGAATCATGCCCGGCCCGCACTGCACGTATTGTTTCTTCGCCAAGCTTACAGAGATTCATAGCGGCGGCCCGGTCATCGTTCGTGGTGTAGCCGCACTGCCTGCATTTGAACTCGTGCTTTTTGCGGTTACGGTTATCCTGTGACTGGTATCCGCACTTCGGGCAGGTCTGTGATGTGTATTCGGGTGGCACGGTAATGGTCCTGGAACCGTGCTGCATCGCCTTGTACTCTATCTTTTCCCTCAGGTCCGCGTATGCCCATGCCGTCAACGCGTAATATCGCCCGCTTTTCCGGGACTTTGCGTTCAGCCCCTTTAGGTCCTCAAGCACAAACACTGTACCCGGGGGATAGGAGCATACTAGCGTTTTTGATATCCTGTGGTTGACGTCCTGCATCCAGCGACGCTCCCTTCTGCCGATTGCACCAAGTCGTCTTTGGGCGCTCTTAGTCCCTTTCCGGCTGAGCGTCCGCCGCAGGTTGAAATACCGCTGGCGCCGGTGCTTGACCGCCCTGCCATGAAAGAATTGCGTATTGCCTTCGGAATCGTATGTTGTTAAAAGGAAGTTCAGCCCGACGTCCACACCGACCACCGTTGGCGTACTGCTAACTGGCAGTGTGGAAACGTTCCTTGTAATAGCCACCTCCAGAAACCATACGCCACCATACATCTTGATTCGGGCCGCGCCCCATTTCCAGATATCGTCAAAGTATTCCTCGTGCCCCTGTATAACAAGGGGGACGTTTACCCATCCGTTTAGCGTCCTGAGCTTGACAGAGCCATCCGTTACACTGTAATCCCGCTGATGCAGCCATACGGCGTGGGGGTAGTGGAATTTGACGGCTCGCGTCCAGTTGTTCTTTGTTTTTTGTGCCCTGCAAGCAGCGCTGACCGTTCGAAAGGTCGACTGCGTCATTTGCGCTCCCATGCCATACTTCTCCCGTACCGTGCCATAGAGGTACCGGTGCAGTGAGAAAGCCTTTGTCATCTGATGCTTGAAGGCAACGTTTGATATGTGGTTACATGCATTGCGATAGGTCCGCATTGTCCTGAGTAATGCCGCCTTTGCACTCTTATCCGGCTGAATCTTCATCTTCGCCGTGAGGCAAAGCTCTGTCTTCTTTAAGGCTTTTTCAGCGTTTATGATTGTTTTTTGTTTAGGCATGTTTTATCTCCATTTCTTTGCACCCCGGGGCGCGGCAAACCAAGCAGCGGTTACCTCCGCGCCGGGGCAGGGATAGATTTTGTTTTTCATCGGGGAACATGGTAGAATATGCATAGTACCCCGATGAGTGTAGACTCGTTTTGGTATCGCTACCGCAGAGTGCCGTCCAAGCTTATCTGCGGTAGTTTTTTATTATCCGCACATCCATAGGCATCACCCCTTTCCTGTAATGGTTCGATTGCATTCTCAGCGATGATACTCTGCTCCAGTACCTGCCGCCTTGCCAGCAGTATCATCTTCTTCCAGAGCCTCAGATAGGTCTCTTCACCGGTTCTGTCGGCACACAGTACCCGTTCCGCCGTTACCATCAGCAGCTCCTCTCGGGTGAGATGGGCATTCCCTTTGTACCTGCCCTCCTGGAACTCGGACTCAAGGGCTGCGTAGTGTTTGGGGCTGAACTGGTCTTCCTCCGGCATGTCGCCGGGGAATACCGCCCATTCACTTGCTATCGCGCTGTGTACCTCCCATGCCGATTGCATCCCATCCGGGCTGCTTTTCCGCATCATTGTGCTTGTGATGATTTTGCCGTAGCCACCCTCCATCCGGAACAGCGCTTCAAAGGCCTCCTCTATCATTTCGCCCATGATGTCCACCGCCTCCCGGCACAGCCTGGGGATGTGGTCTTCCACGCACACCCGGAACGCTTGCAGCAGCATCGCTGATTCAATTGTCGTTTCCTGCCCGGGCAGCAGCCTTGCCAGCTCATACAGCTCCATCTCCCGGTGGGGCAGGGTATCCAGTTCTTCCCGCTGCCTTAGCCTTTCCGTTATCTCCTCCATCTTGGGGAGACTCAGGTCTGGTATCAGTAGCCTTCGCTTGTTATTCACCTCACGCTACCTCCCTACATGCTTGGGGAGTGGACATACTCCACCCCATCGCCCACCGCCGCCGGCAGCTTGAGGAACCGCAGTTCTGTTTTGCCCCGGAAGGCTTCCTTGATGAAGGCCATGAGCTCTTTGCCACCGGCCATGCCGTCCTGTATTCTTACCTTCATGTGCGGCACCTCTTTTTTCGAGTACGGCTGGGTCTGTATCCATATCTTATCCGGAGCGAACATCTTTATGGTGACCTCCCGGCCCTCCTGTTCCTCGAACCCTACGAACCTCAGTTTGTCATTTTCCAGTAATACCTTTTTTTGTACGTCGTCTTTGTTTTTCATTTTTATACCTCGTCTTTCTGCCTGGCTTACAGGCTTGCTGTTGCTATCATTGAGAGTGACATTCATTTCATATATCACCTCCTTTCTTTAAGTACATTATATCAAAATGATATTTCGAGCATCAATAGTATATTTCTCTACACAGCACTTTTAGGACTTTTTTTCAAATATTTTTTCGCAAAACACATATTCATCATAGAATTATATATATTATGTACATAGCAAAGCATAAATATTTGATACATTACTTGCTGAATTCTCCTCGTTTTGATATGATAGAGACAGGTATTCTAATATTATATATATGGTAGGTAAAGCGTTATGACCATTAACGAAAGAGTAAAGGCAGTGCGAGAAGAGCTGGGGTTGTCCCAGATAAAGTTCGCCGAAGGGATATCCATTTCCAATGGATACCTTGCCAGTATCGAAACCGGAATCAGGAAAGTGAACGACCGGCTGGTCAAGCTGATAAGCTCGACGTATGGAGCGAGCACAAAATGGCTGCAATATGAAACGGGAAAAATGTTCGATGCCAAGCCCAACGTCAACCAGAGCCTGGCGCTCAATGTGTTTAACAAGCTGGAGCCGGCGTACCAGGGGTGTGCCATTGCCCAGATGAAGAACCTCCTGAAGATGCAAAAGAGTGGTAGCTGAGTTCCATGACTTTACCATGCTATCTCCTATTATCTTTTTTGTGACCTTGCTGCTTTGCTTCATTCTTTCCTCTCCCCTCCGTTTGTTTTCAGGTGAAACACTGGTTAAGCGATGCGATGGCTTATAATAATATGCAAACGCTAATATATGTTAGCATGAACACACGTGCCATGTCAAGCGTTTTCATATAAAAATATTAGATATATCACAAATGTAAGTTTACGCATACATTAATGTGTGATATTATTTAGGCAAATACATTATTTTGGAGTGCGAGAATGGGCATTTATTATTACAAACTGTTCGACTTGATGAACAAAAGAAATCTAAAAAAGGGTCAACTAATGACACAAGCAAACTTTTCTAACGCAACTATGGCCAAATTATCAAACCATAAGAATGTGGAAGTCGCTGTTATTGGTAAAATTTGTAGTGCACTCAACTGCCAGCCTGGAGACATTATGGAATATATCGCGGATGACTTGATGACACCGTCAACCGAAGGTGCTGTGAATGCTGATTCCGCACAGGAATAAAGCCGATAGCTTAGGCAGAGATTTAAAAGAAAAAAGCGGGTTGCTGTATTAAAATCCGCCTCGTTACACTAAGCATCAAGAAAACACACTCCTTTTTGAGAACACGACAGAATTTCCTTTGAGAACGCGAAAACCTCGGGAGAACATATTAATTGGCAATCTATTATATCAAGCTATTTGAGCTGTTGAAGCAAAAAAACATGAAGAAAAGTGAGCTGCAACGGCTCACAGCAATGTCCAGTTCCGCAATGTCAAAGCTGGTGCATAACTGGAATGTTACGGTGGATGTGATTGACCGAATCTGCGAAGCGCTGAAATGTCAGCCGGGCGATATTATAGAGTACGCAGACGAGCAAAACACCGGAATTCTGCTGTGCAGAGGCGTTTTGCTGTGAGGAAACCCGCTGCTTCTACATAGCGATTTTTGAAAAAATCGCGCGCGACGAATGCGATTGCGGGGGCAACCCATCCGTCGCGACATCATGACAGAATAGTATATATACCGAGAAATATTTCCTTTAAACTTTCTTATTACATTTTCACTATGTGTAACTGAACATATACCATACTGTTGACTTCAAAAACCAAAAGCCTTGTTTTTGGGCCTGTTTTCCTTCAATTTCTCATTAAATTCTTGTTGAAGATAAAGACGCGGTAAATGTGCGAGAAGAAGTCGGGGATAATTGAATCAGCTAGATGGTTCATCTGAACCTAAAATGGCACTTTTTTGAGTGGTTTGTTGTATGATTTAATATGTTTTCCCGAAATATTTCTCGCAAAGGCCCTGATGAGCCTATTTTCATTTAAGGTTCTCAAGATGTATGAAAAGATGGGAGAAGGTATATATGATAATCTCATTTTTACAGCGAATTAACTTAATGCAGGTCGCTGCATAGCACTTTCTTGCAAATGGTTGTTCCGACCATTTGAGAAACTGCAATATGCGTTGGAATTTGTTTGATTGTGCCGGATGTAATATTGCATAAAAATGAGGTGCATTGTTTAAAAAATGTAGACACAGGAATGGAAAATGAGATTATTTGAGCGGATTTTGCATCCCGAGAGATAAACGGAGGAATCTGGAGTATTCGAGAGAAAATCTTGATGATTTGGAGGTTCCTGTGGAATGCAGTTAGATAAATATATCAAATGACGTTGAATTTGGAGCGATTTACGGAATTCATTTTACCTTTCCTGTAAGAGGGTGTGGATTTCAAAAACGACGCGAAATTCCAAAATCCACGATATAGTGAATGAATATTAAGGATATTAGCTAAAAATCGCACTGTATGATCATGCGTTTTACCGCCTCTGGATCGCATGATCATGCGATCCAAAGGCGAAGGGGGGGCTATAGGATTTCGAGTATCGGGTTGCCCATGTTCTTCGATAGGTCGACATCACGGGAGCTGCGATTATTCTTCGCTGGTAATGATGGTACACG
>JAJDHD010000100.1 GCA_030266015.1 Christensenellaceae bacterium OttesenSCG-928-K19
ACAAAAGCAGCAGGCGCAGAATTCCCCATTCCTTGACCCAAAGGGGACGGCGATTAATCAAGCACAAATGCAGCAGCAGATGAATTCCGGGAGCATCACATCGCCCAAAAAAAATGTGCCTAGGGTATCAGGTTATGATGATGTGTTTAGCTATTTAGCAGACAGCCAAAATAAGAATAAAAAAATTGACGCAAAGGCCATGCAGGACAGGACAGTGATATTTGCAAATGGGAATGTCATTGATCTGAGTGATCCGAAAAACAAACAGGCAATATTGAAATTACAATATTATCTCAACGTTCCGAAAACAGGATATATAGACGAAACGACATTAAGAAAACTGGAAGCAGCAGCTGTAAAAGCGGAAAAGGAAGGTTCTGTTTGGAACTTTACACAAAAGGACTTCAATGATATTGTAATACCAAACAGATGAGGATATGCACAGACGGAGCATCTCGTAGTTATGGATCAAAGACATACCAAAAAGATATGGCACTTTGGCAAAATGGGCGTAGTATAAAAACACCTGCAGACGAAGTGGCATACATTGTAATTCCAACGAATTATCCGAAGTATAAGGATATGTTGGGGTGTGTGGGGATGATAGAAGATAAGAGCACCGGGAAAAAAGCATATGCAATAGTGGCTGAAGGTGGGGCAAAGAAAAATGGTATGGGCGAAGTGTCACTTAAGGCGGCTTGGGATTTAGGGTATACGGATGCTAGTGGAACATCAGGCCCGACAGGAGATTTTGAGATAACAGTGTTTCCCGGATCAGATGTACCCTGGCCTCCAAATGATGTAGATACGTTGAATGCCATGATCGTTGAAGAAGGACAAAAATGGCGCCCATAAAATAAAGGAGACATATAATTGAAGAAGTTAGCGATAGCGGTCTTGTTGATTCTGGCTTGTTTGTGCTGCGCGTGTGCAGTACAAACAAGTATGGAGGGGCGGGCATCCAAGGCAGAGTTGGGCGAAGAGCGACCTGTCGAGATTGAAGCGGCGGGGTTCCGCTATATTGAAGAAGATGACGGCATTCGCATCATGGATTACATAGGACGGATCGCAGAGGTGGATATCCCCGAAGAGGTGGACGGGCTCCCGGTGAAGGTTATGGGGAACGACGCGTTTTACGAGGATGCGGAAGGTAACATTCATATGCTGGAAAACACATGGGAAGATGCGCATGTGACAATACCTGCTGAGTTGGGTGGGTTATCCGTAAGAGTGATTGACGAAGACGCATTTTATCAGAAAACGAATATGGTTTCGGTTGAATTGCCAGAAAGCCTTTGGAAGATCGAAAGCGGGGCGTTTTACCGTTGCGATGCGCTGGAAACGGTAAAAATACCTAAAAATGTGGAAGAGATAGGGGAAAGCCCGTTTTACAGGTGCTCGTCGCTGACTGAGATTATTGTGGATGTTGATAATCCATATTATGCTGCGGTGGATGGAGTGTTGTATGATAAGAATATTGAGCTGTTGCTGGAATATCCAGAGGCAAAGAAGGATTCTAGCTATGCTATTCCTGATACTGTAAAAGAGATTGCGGGGGATGCGTTTGGGTATCACTGTTATTACTTGCGTGATGTACATATTCCTGTAAGTGTAGAGAAATTTCCTGACTATGATATATTTCATGCAGCTGCATCCGATGGGATAACGGTATATGTGGAAGCGGGATCGGCGGCTGAGGCTTATGCAAAGAAATTTGAAATTGATTACATATCGAAATGAGATGTGCTGGGGAATTATTCTTTAGGCCGAATCACGACAGAGAGGGGATTCGCTCCTTCTATAGGTTATTTTGCCGGGGATGTTGATATGCTGAGGATGAGTGGTACAGAGGCGGGAGAATTGTACGACAAGTATTACCAAACACTGGGGATTGAGGATGAGAAAAGGAAAATAGAACTATTGAAGGCGTTGAATGAAAGACGAATATTGTAAACGAAGGAGCTGAATGAAGAAGGTAATGGAACAGGCAGAACAGAAAAAAAGGCGGCGCATGACAGTTCTGACGGGCGTTTGGGCGGGATTGGTTGCGTTGAGCGGATATTTTAATATGAAGACAAATGCGTATCCAACACCTTGGTTTGTGCCGATGGGAGTGTGGGTGGCGTCGGGTGTGGCGATGGCCTTTACTGTTTTGGTAATGATAGGCTATATCAGGATATACACGATGAGAGGATATGATATCCTTGTTTTGCTTGATGTTGTTTTGTTTGTATTGCCATTTGTTGTACCTATATCATTAGGGCACTCCTTGTTTATGGGAGTGGCTTTCGTATGCTATGCTTTTGTGCTGTTTTTGGGGTTTATCTATTTGTATGTTAAGCGCAAAAAAATGACTCCGGTAAAAAAGTGGATCGTGATCGTTTGCGTCATTCTCAGTGTTTTGCTGCCAGTGCTGCTAGTTGAGGCATGAGAACAGAAGCAGAGAGAAAAGGGGCCGACTAGCGGTGACAGTTTAGAACACAAGGAGAGGTAGGCCATGAGACAGAAAATAGCCGTTATATTGCTATCATTTATTTGCGTGGTTGTTTTAGGTGCGTGCGCGCAAACGGATGAGATTGATGATTCTATTGTGGGGAAGTGGGATGATCTTACCGCACCCGTTGCAGTGGATGGGACGACAGTAGACTATTGGGAGTTTTTTGAAGATAGCACGTTAAAAATTATTTTTACAGATGGAAGTGATGAGGGAGTAACATATCGTTATAAGCTTAATGAAAAGCTGGTAGATATATACATGGTTGATAATGAAGATTTTAGATTCAGTTTCACCAAAGATGGAAGAGAGATGTATAATGAGGCTGGAGAAAAAGTATTGGAAAAGCAGTGAAAGAATTGATTATGAATACCATATTGTGAATGGCAGAAGGGTATTGCTGGAGGTGAGCGTGGGGAACGAAGCGATGCAGGATGTGCTTTATGACAACTATGCTTAAAAAAGCTCTATGGCGTGCGCTACATTTTTGGTGGTGTTGAAAAGCTTGCGGGGGTGGTTTTGTAAAAAATAGCGATAGACATATCGATTGCTGAGACTGGAATAAAGATATAAGAATTTAGTAAACAAGAGTACAAAAGCAAGGACGCTGCCGAAAACCATGGATAAAGGCTCGAAAGTATCAGTTTGGCCGGCGGTCTTGACGAAAGATAATACCACACCGAGAATGGTTATTGCCAAAGTGGCAACAAGCAAAGGAAATAGTTTGATTTCCTTTGCTTGTTTCTTTGCAAGCTTACCGAACAATAATAAAGAAAGAACAAGGAAAATTCCTAAACGGCAGAAAACTGCTATATTTGAAATAAGATCAAGTGTGGTTTGGTTATTGAAGGTAGAATTATTGAAGTAGAAGTTAAAGATATTGAAAATAAGTAAATACATAGTTTCTACAAAGGATAATGCCACAATTCTTTTGGCGCGCCCGCTGCCTTTATCCCAGATGATAAAGACGAATAGTAATAAAGACAGGATGGGCGCGACGAGCGATAGGGGAGAATAATTTATGGATAGATGGGCGGCGGCAAAATACAAAACAATTTCTTCGATGAGATTAATACAACTCAAAACTAATAAAATAATGGCGGTGATATAAAAGAAAGAAATTAATCGATACGTGTATTTAGTCATTTTTGCTTGGGGCATAATAGTATCCTCGCTTTGTTTGTAAGTATAACAAAAAAAGGTGCGTTCTGACAACGATAGATTCACGAAATCTATAGCTAGGTGTAGCTGACGCGCGGGGAAAAGACTATCGTTTATTGTCGCAAGAGTAGCGGAAATTGTC
>JAJDHD010000101.1 GCA_030266015.1 Christensenellaceae bacterium OttesenSCG-928-K19
TGAAAAATAACAGAAAACCCTTCCAAGAAAAACCGCATGGTTGAGCCATTCTTAAAAAAATCATTGAATTCAATGACAGACAAAATAACTGGTTTGTGGTATAAGGAAACTAGGATATTTGGATCTTTTTCTGTTATGTATGAGGAGGGGTGCGAAAATGGAACTTCGGAACAACCGTCTGCGCGACGAGCAGGGTATGCTGTTGCAGGACCGGGAAGTGATGAAGCTGCTGCTCCGCGCAAAAAGCAGGTCGGAAATCTGCAAAGAACTAGGAATGCCCATGGGCAGTGTCAACACAAGCTGCACACGCATCTATGAAAACACAGGTGTGCATAGTTTAGCGGAATTATTAATACGATATGCAAACAAAAATGAGTTGGAGGACATCAAATGAAACGGATGAGGAAATTATTTGCGATTGTGATTGCGGTGGTGTTGATGGCCATGCTGCTTCCCGGTATTGCGTTTGCGGGTGAACAGGACGATGCTGCCGAAGCGCAGCCGCCCGGGGAAGGCGCAGCCTTTGTGCCGGAAAACGACAGTGAAACGATAGTCGTTGACGGTGGCGAACCTGCACCGCCACAGGAAAATGGCGGACAGGAAAGTACTCCAACGTTGCAAGTCGGCGGCACGCCCGCGCAGGAGGATACGCCAATCGTAACAGAATGGCCGCCCATCCCTCAGGAGGAGAGCGCCGACGGCCCGGAGTCGCCAAAGGAAGCCGACCTTGCCGGGGAACAGGCGGTAATCACCGCACAAGCGACGGCAACGGCAATCACACAGATCATGGCTGCCACCGCGCCGGGGGTGGAAATGGAAGCCATCCGGCCACAGGCGAATGAGGATGAGTTCCTGTTTTTGAACAACCTTCCCGCGCCTGTTACCGTCAAAAACGGCACGCCCAAAACAATCGCCGGGCTGCAACTGCCGGACACGGTGGATATATACGTTGCGACCAGCACGGGTCCGCACATAGACCGTCCCGCCAAGGTGGAGTGGGACATTGAAGGCATTACGCCGGCGATGTATGACCCGTCGGTGAAAACACAGCAGGTGTTTGACGTAACAGGCAACGCCATACTGCCGGAGGACGTGGTCAATCCGGGCAATCTCTCCACAGCCTTTACCGTGCAGGTGACGGTGGAAGAGGCAGGCCCGGGCGCGCCTGTCGTTGCAACAGAGGCGCTTGCGAACGGAAAGGTTTTGGTCGCATACAACGCTCCGCTGCAGGCCACGGGCAGCGCCCCAATCACCTTTTCTGCAACCGGGCTGCCCTCTGGGCTGTCTGTAAAGCAAGACCCCGCATCCAGCGAATGGACCATTTCGGGTGTGCCGTTAGAAGCGAAGGAGTATACCGTCACGCTGTATGCGGAAAACAGCGACGGCATCGCCGGCAAAAATATTACGCTGACGGTGGAGGAAAACCGCCTTGCTATGCCTATCGGTTTTGTGGGAATATTCTATAACGCAATGCTGCCCAGTCCTTATGTAGCGCCTTACGTCACCAACCTGCCGGACGGCCTTTCGCTTGACGGCAACAATATAAAAGGCACACCCACAACGGCAGGGCAATATCCGCTGGTGAATAACTCTGCTGCGCCGATCAACCTGCTCATTGTACAGCCGGTTTCTATTACGACCTCCGCGCTGCCGAATGGCAATGTGGGCAACGCATACAGTTTTACGGTGGAATCGGCAGGCGAGGATGCGCGCGCCTACACCGCCACCGGCCTGCCCGCCGGGCTGTCCATGTCTGCAAACGGCGTAATATCCGGTACGCCGACGCAGCAGGGCTCCTTCTCCATATCCGTTACGGCGAAGGACAGCTATTCGGAGGATGTGAAAAAGTATACGCTTACAATCGCGCAAGAGGGTGACAGTGATTTTCAACAGGCTATTGATGCGATTCAAAAAATCACTAAGCTACAGCCCGATTCGGAGGGATACCGTCAGGTAATCGACACTGCTTGGGGCGGGGAAGGCCAGGTGCAACCAGACGGCACTATAAAATTTGAACTTCAGGACACCCTGGGTTCCCTTCTTCCAGAAGCAGCCCTGGGTGTCAAGCTGACAGACGAAAACGGCGCCCCTCTTACGGCGAACAAAATTGATATATACCAGTCTTTCATAGACGAATATCAAGAAGCCGGCATAGAAGAATTGGGTTGGCAACCGGAAGGAGATACATATACTCTGGACGGCGATACAGGTAAAATGCCTGTCCTGTTGGAAATAGGAGCCATATTGGATGGCAAATTTACTCTTTTTGAAAAGCAGAAGGACATTCCGGGCAACGCCCAGCTGGCAATCGGTTTGATTTTTCCCAGGCTGATCAGCACAGAGCCGGAGGATGTGGACATCCCATTCATCACCGAATGGGACAATAAGGTTGTTGCGTTGGAGAATATCCGCCTGCGGCTGGAAAACGATATGCAAACCATAAATGACACAATAAAGCCTGTAGACGCGACAAAAGCGCCGGTGATTGAGGCGGGGGCTGATTTGGAAGATATCGTGATTACGCTTGGCGAGGGCATTACTTTCAAAACTGACTTGGAAATGGGCGATAAAATGTACATCAAAAAGATAAGAACATCTTCCAAGTATCCAAAAGCCGATTATTTTACGGGTAATCTACAGGATTTTTATGCTGACTTAATATCACAAGAGGACTACAAAACATCAATAATTGACGTGACCTTTTCCGCTTCGTCGCCAGAGCGGATTCAGAAATATTACGAAAGCCTGACCCTTTCTCTGGATGAAGGAGTCGTGGATGCTATTGTGCTTGATTGCGGAGCATACATCAAAGATACCGCCCAAGTCTACAAGACCAAGAAGAAAACGAAGTTTGTTCCCATAGTCGGCGCTGGTGTAAGGTATGAGCTATCCCCTGACATATTTGGCACGTTGAATTATAAATATCAATTCAACACCAAAATAGTGGAAAGTAAAAAGTCTGGCGATATTGAGGTAAAGAATTTAGATCACAAGATAACAATTGGGGTCGGGTTCCGTTTTTAAGCAGGGCGGAGCAGGCGTTTGCGGCAGGCTGTAAAAGAGTGGCCGGGCCGCCGGACACACAATGGCAAAAAAAGAATGGACATATCATTTATTGAGAAGGGCGCCTGCGCGAAAATTGCCTTGGCGCTCTTTTTGTTATAGGCTTTTAATGTGATTCCATTAGCTTTTGTGGCTGCGTGCATCCGGAGGCGGCAGGGATCGGACACAAATATAATACCCAGCTTCGGGCCAAGTTCAGCTTGTTGACAAAGCCCCCACATAGTACAGCAAAAAAGATCATAAAGGGGAAAGCTTATGTTGACCCGGCAAGGAAATAGGCAGGAGAAAATTCATGGTGCCACCTTGCGGCGATGGTCCCCTCAGGTTGTGCATGGGAATCTGCCGTATCATATGCTATTGATGTCACTTCATGCCGAGTACCACTTGCGGTTTGATTCCATGACCTAACCTCTATCCAATTCTCGTATGTTATGTTCACGACAAAACCAAAAAAATGGCTCTGAAAGGAATCAAAACCACCATTTTTCATGGAAAAAGCAAGTATTTTAGCGGATTTCAT
>JAJDHD010000102.1 GCA_030266015.1 Christensenellaceae bacterium OttesenSCG-928-K19
ACGGCGATCTCGCGGCCTTTGTACTCCAGCGATTCAAACACGACTAAGGTTTTCCCTTTGAGCAGGGTGGCATCCACAACAAATTCCATCTCAACGTTGCCGGATTCCGCCTTAGCGACAAAGGATTTTTCGGCAGTGAATTGCTTGCCATCACTCTCCAGCGGTTCGCCAGTGGCTTTATCCATCAGGGTGCCTTTGACGGTGTATGTCTCGCCAACGATCAGGTCTTCAAAAGAAACCACATCTATGATTGTTGTTTCAGGATAGATATCCAGCTCTTTTTCGCCCTCGGAGCCTGTGGCGGTCGTGCCGATCTGCGGATCCCTAAAGGTTACGGTCTGCCCCTCGTCCTCAATATCCGCATGTACCGCAACCTCTTTGCCCTCATACTCCAGCGATTCAAATACAACAACCGCTTTTCCTTTAAGCAGCAGCGTATCGACCGTGAATGTCATGGACACACTGCCGGATTCACCCAGCGCCTTGAATGTTGTTGTAGCGGTGATATTGTTACCATCGCCATCCAAAAGCGGTTTACCGGATTCTTTGTCCATCAGCGTGCCGGTCAGCGTGTACTCCTTGCCCACCAAAAGGCCGCTGTAATACACAGTATCCACGATTTCTGTCGTTGCGGACACATATGCGTCATTGATGGTTGTTTCCTTGTCCATCGCCGTAGTAAAGATTTCCGGCACAACGGTATAATCGTTCGTAAGTGTGCCGAGGTCAACGACGGTCAGATGCCGGTATATGGATACCTCAAAGGATAGCAGTTCCCGGTCGGCGTTTGCGGCGCACGGCTGTTCCTCCAGAAGATAATCATCATAGAGCAACGCGCCGTTGTCATCATCCAGCGTTCTTAGTTCACCAAACCAAATACCATCGCGGTCAGTTTCACCTCTGTTGGTATCCTGGCTGTGCGGGTTCCATGAGGATGACGTGTCGAACAGCCCGTTTTTGTCGGTAACCACGGTATGGCTTTCGCCGGTTGTGAGCGACGTAATGCTGAACGGAACGCCCGCAAGCCTGTTTCCATCACCATCCGATATCTTCACGCCTTTGAGGTCGCCCCTGATTGGATCGTTTTTGATCGCTGTTTCGGATGTGTTCATATCGACAATCTTTTCATGTACCCGAATCTCAAACGTCCGGCTGAGTACGCCTGTCGCCAGATACCCTTCGGGCGGCTGGATTTCCCTGACCTCATAAGTGCCGTAGGGCAGCAGATCTTTTGCGGTCGTGGCAACGCCATCCTCATCTGTGGTCATCGTGTAAACGACTTCCCCAGGAGCGTACCATTCGTCCAGCACCAATACATCGTCGATGCTGCGGTTGACGAGCTCAAACACCGCGCCCTCAAGTGTAGCGCCGCCCTGCGGCCTGTGTTCGTCAATCTCGTTGTCCCACTTCTCCACTCGCACGCCGCCACGAATCACATAGTTCTTGATCGCTTTTTCGGATGTCTTGTAGCTCTCAATTTTACCATCCTCTCTGATGGTAAAGGACTGCTTGATTACGCCGGTGTTGAGATAGCCGGTCGGGGGCATTTTCTCAATAAGCTCGTAGCTGCCAAAGGGAAGCAGGTCGTTTGATGTTCCGGCCCAGCCTTTCGTGTCAGTGGTTAGGGTATGCACAACTGTGTTCGGAGCGTATTCCTTGCCGTCAACCACAACAACGCTCTTGCTGCGGTTCCAGATTTCCAGAACAGCACCGGCGAGTGTAGCGTCGCCTTGCTTCTTGGCGCTCACATTGCGCTCCATATCCCACTTTTCAGTTTCAACACCACCGCGTATGACATCATTCTTGATTGTTGTTGCGCTGGTTTTCAGGTTGACAATCACACCATCGTCCTTTATTTTGAACGTCTGTTTGATCACGCCCGTGTTGAGATAGCCAGTCGGCGCGGTGCGCTCGATGATCTCGTAGGTACCGTAAGGCAGCAGATCGGCGGCGGTGGATGCTGCTCCCACATCATCGGTTGTCATGGTGTAAACCACTTCGCCCGGTTTGTATTTCTTGTCACCCACCTCAACCTCACCCGTGCTGCGGTTGTAGATATCCAGCACCGCTCCTTTTAAGGTGGCGTCGCCCTGGGCAACATCCCTGCGATTCAGTTCAAAGTCCCACTTTTCTATGGACACGCCACCGCGGATGACTTCATCCGAGATTTCAGGCTCGTTGTATGTCTTAACCGACTCGATCCTCCCACTGCCTGTGACTTGCCTGATGAATATCTCATCGTTGATCAGGTAGCCTTCAGGCGCTTTGGATTCCTGAATCGTAACCGTTCCCAAAGGCAACGCCGGATCGCCTGCCGTATTCTTATACAACTCGTCACTGTTGCTGCCGGGGACAATATAATCCTGATGCAGATATGCCGTTCCCTTATCGCCGGTTTTCACCACCCATATCCTGACGGGCGTTTTTCCTTTCAACTCGCTTTCTTTGGAATAATAGCCGTCATAATACTTGATGGTGAACTCAGCGCCCTCCAGCCGGGCATTGCCCTGGGACGTATTGCCGTTCAGGTCTTTGTCCAGCTTTTTCAGCAGGATGCCGACCGGGTCGTTGTGCGGGATATCCTTTACGGGAACAATGGCTGTATCACCGGATACGATCTCAAAATCGATGGGCGTCGCGTCCAGCATGTAACCTGTGGGCGGCGTGACCTCGACGATATAGTAGCCCGCTCCGGCGGGAAGCCCTTCCAGCCTGCCCTTGCCATCCTTATCCGTTGTGATGGAGCCAACCTTTTCCTTGTTACTATTGAATACGTCAAACACAGCGCCTTCCAGCGAATAGCAGCCGTTGCCATCCGATATGGCGGGGTTAGCCGAGGATTTATGGATTTCAAGATTTCCGTTTGGTTCGTACTCCCAACCCATAAGTGATTGCGAGGTTTGGTTCCCCACATTGTACAGGTATACGGAAAAGCCCGATGGCGGCATGGGTTTAGACTTTATGGCGTTGACGATACCCATAATCCTGTTTTGTGCCGTCGTGTTGCCCTCCAGCCCTTCCCATGCTTTGCTCAAGCTGTCGCCAATAATCTCAAGATAGATGTATGACGCGGCAACATGGGAATATCCGTAGGCGTGCTCCCAATCCAACCCCGAGAACAGGCTTGCATCTTCACCCGGACAGCGGTAGAGATACCAGGCTGCTTTGATGATGTTGTCATTGCCCGTACCACGCTGCATGTACCCGCTGATGTCGTAGGAACCTGAGTTAACGCCGCTGACAGACGGATCGAGGCAGTATGCGACGTTGCCGTTTGCAACGTAATATGACGTGACATAACCATAATTCACACTGTTATAGTGCTGCCGTTCATGGTTTACTGTGGTCGATGCCGCCATTACTGAAAACCCGTTGTTGCTCTTGATCGGGAATGCGGATACCACCAGATCACCGCCCAACGCGGATGTGTTGACCGTCAGCGTATCGCCATTCATGGTGTATTCGTCTGCAAACAGGTCTAACCCGTTTTGATTCACAACGATCCTGTCAACGCCGGGCAATGGGATCGTTATGGAACCCGAATTGGATGCCA
>JAJDHD010000106.1 GCA_030266015.1 Christensenellaceae bacterium OttesenSCG-928-K19
TTGCTAGTTTCATCGGCAATCCCGTTGCCTTCTGCAACCTTTTCCACGCTTGATTCGATTAGTGTTGATGTTTCCTTTGCGGCTTCCGCGCTCTTGGACGCAAGGTTTCGGACCTCATCCGCAACAACAGCAAAACCTTTGCCCGCTTCGCCTGCACGCGCGGCCTCAACAGCGGCGTTCAGCGCTAAGATGTTTGTTTGGAATGCGATGTCGTCAATTACCTTAATCACCTTGGATATTTCATTAGAGCTATCGCTGATTTCCTGCATTGCAGATGTCATTTTGCCCATAGACTCCATGCTCAGAGCCATATATTCGCCAGCCTTCGCCGTGTCTTGCGTAGCCTGCTCGGATTCCGTTGCGCTGTCCTCTGCCTGACGGTGTACTTCGCTGATAGAAGCCGAAATCTCTTCTACGGAAGCAGCCTGCTCTGTAGAGCCAGAGGCAAGTGTTTGCGCGCCCTGCGCAACCTGTGCGGCACCGGAGGATACTTGATCAGTTGCCATGTTGATTTCGCTGAACATATTATTAAGGTTATTCATTACATTTGACAGGGAATTGCCGATGGTGTCTTTGTCGCTAATCAGCGGCACGTCTACAGAAAGATCACCTTGGGCAAGGGATTCCATAACTTTTACTTTTTCAATAAGGCTGTCAATCATACGAACAAAGGCTGAAGCCAGTTGTCCAACCTCGTCTTTTGCTTTTGCGTCTTCTATTATTTGCGAGGCGATATCGGTGGGGAAGTTGAAATCACCCTGCTCGCCAGCTTGTTTTTCACAATCAAGGATCCTGTTGAGCGGTGTGCTGATCATTTTTGCAAGCCCCAAACCAAAGGCGATAGAGCACACAACCGCTACCGCGATTACAGCAATCAGGACGATTAGCAAAATGCGAAAGAGCGCGGTGTTGGAATCGGTCTTTGTTTTTGCGGAATTATCTTTTAATTCAAATGCTTCATCAATAACGCCGGAAACATTGGAACCGGCGGTGTCCAAATTTTGGATGGCGGCTGTGATTTGTGTCATGTCCGCAGTCTGGAACGCGGCTTCAACGGCACTTTTTGCCGCGGCAAATTCGTTGTGATAAGCATTCTTTATTTTGTCACTAATTGCCTGCTCTTCGGGTGTGCTAATGTTTTCCGAATAATCAGCAAAAGCATCTTCAAAATCTTGGGCTTTTTCCTTGGCAGAAGTTTCTTCCGCTAATGCGAACTCCAAATCATGCTCGAAGAAAAGCGCAGCGTTGGTTAGGCTGATGCGCTGCCCGCCTAAGGCATCATACATGGTTGCAAGATCGCCCATTGGCTCGGCATCTTCTTCATATAATGCGGTATCTTCGGACTCCAGGCGCGACAGGCCAACCATGCCGACAATACCAACAGCTGCTGCAAGCAGTGCGATGATAAGAAAGCCACTAATAAGTTTCTTGGATAAGCTGTAATTTTTCATTGCGTTCATTTTCAGTATCCCCCCAGTAAGTAATACTTTAGTGTAATAGTAATAACAGTATTATATTCTCTGAGCATAAGAAACGCAATGGGAAAATAATAATTATTTATTGCTATTTGCTAAAAAACTGCAAATACTCATTAAAAAGAATAAAATCTGTGAAAAAAGCAAAAAACGGGGAGAATGCTTGCTTTTAGATAGCTTGAAAGAGCATACAGGTTGATAATTTGAAAAATTTTATCGAAAATAGACTTGTCAATGATTGTTTTGTCTGCTAAATTAAACTCAGTGGAATATGCAGATATATTGAACATTGGTTGGAACACTATCCGGCCCTGATGAGTGGGCTAAGGGAATCCATCACAATTAATTATTAACAAGGTTATAAAAAAATAATAATATGTTATTCGTGAGTAATAATATATTGTTGAAATATAGTGGGGGGATCACAGGGGATCGCAGGAAATTGCCTGAAGTTGCGTTTCAGATAATAGCAATCTGTTTAGCATTGTAAATGAAATGCGGCGTGGGCATTGTTCTGTGCCCCGGTAAATTAATGGGGAGGTTTTAATCTATGAAGGACAGAAAGATCAAATCAAAGTTGTTGACGAGCTTCGTTATTGTTGCGATGTTCACGCTTGCGGTTTGCCTTGTAGGTATTTTTGCAATGCAAACATTGGCGGAAAACGAAACGAAGATGTATACATTATCGCTGAATAGCGATAATGCGAGTGCGCTATCCAGAGTGATCCAACGGCAACGTGTGAGTTACCGTGATGCGGTTATCTATATGGATGATATGGCAAGGGTGCAGGAAATCTCGGCCGGGATGGATGAGGAAGATGCGGAGCTTGAACGAATCCTTGCCGAGGTGGAAGCGAATTTAATGACTGACACAGGCCGGGAGTATGTAAGCAATATTAAAAGCTCTTATGAGCAATATGAAGCGGTGCGTGACGGGCAGCTAAAGGTTGCGATTGAAAGCGGGGATAAGGCGCAGGCGATGGCGGTGCTGGAGATTTTGCCGGCAACGGTGGATAATGTGCTGCAATACACCAATGGTTTTTCGGAATTCTCGATTGACCAGATTGATCAAACAAATATAAATGACGAAAGAACCGCGTTGATATTAACAATTGTGGAAATTGCGATAGGCGCGGTGGCGGTGTTCCTGGCCATATTCTTTGGGATGTATATTTCTAAATTAATCGCGGTGCCTATACAAAAGCTGGCAGGAGCGGCAAAGACGATAGCGCAGGGTGACGTTCAGGTTAGCATGGATATCGACTCCAAGGATGAAACCGGGGATTTGGCAAGGGCGTTTGGCGAAATGATCAGTGGTTTCCAAGAACAGGCCAGGGTTCTCAATATCATTGCAGAGGGTGATTATTCCGTAGATATGCGCGTGAGGTCTGAAAAAGACGTAGTGGGACAGGCGATCGTCCGTATGCTGGATAATGTTAACGCAATGATGGGTGAAATCCGCACGTCTGCAGACCAGGTTTCTTCGGGAGCGTCCCAGGTGGCCCAGGGGGCGCAACAGCTGGCCACGGGGTCTACGGAGCAGGCTGCTTCGGTAGAAGAAATTTCTGCTTCGATTAGTGAAGTGCTTCGCCAGGCACAGGAAAGCACACAGGAGTCTGAGGCGGCAACGCAGGATGTGGCACAGGCCGGTGAGTACATGAGCATGAGTATGGAATCTATGGGTAAGATGACATCCGCTATGCAGGAAATCAGCGATAGCTCTAATGAGATATCCAAGGTGATCAAGGTAATTGACGACATCGCCTTCCAGACAAATATACTGGCATTGAACGCTGCGGTTGAGGCGGCGCGTGCGGGCGAAGCGGGCAAGGGTTTTGCAGTGGTGGCGGATGAGGTCAGAAACCTTGCATCCAAGAGCGCGGAAGCCGCAAAGGAAACATCGGCATTGATTGAAACAAGCGTGGAAAAAGTTGCCGAAGGCAACGGGATTGCTGCTGAAACCAGCAA
>JAJDHD010000103.1 GCA_030266015.1 Christensenellaceae bacterium OttesenSCG-928-K19
CTTGCACATAGACAGGATTGCGAAGCAATTGGCTGATAGCCGAACGAGTCAGGCTGCCACGGAAAATCGAGATGCCCCTAGCCTCAAAATGCCGGGCGATATCCCCAAATGAAGTCTCCGGCTTTTCGTACATTTCGTACATCAGCCGCACGATTTCAAGTTCCTCCGCTTCGGGGACCAGCCGTTTTGTCTTGATGTTGTCCATCACGAACGGCTCGGTACGAAAACCAAATGGCGTCTTACCGCCCATCTTGTATCCGCGCACGCACCGGCTGTAGTAGGCATCGGTTACCCGTTTCTGAATGGTTTCCCGTTCGAGTTGGGCAAATACTATGCAGATGTTGAGCATCGCCCGCCCCATAGGGGTGGATGTGTCGAATTTCTCGGTGCTGGACACAAACTCCACATTGTACCGTTGGAACAATTCCATCATATTTGCAAAGTCAATGATGGAGCGGCTGATGCGATCCAGCTTGTAGACGATGACCCGCTTAATCAACCCTTTTTCAATGTCGCGGATCAGTTCCTGAAAGTGGGGGCGATCGGTGTTCTTTCCCGAAAAGCCCTTGTCGGTGTACTCCCGAAAAGCCTCTCCTTTCGTCTCAAACTTGCAGAATTCGATCTGGCTCTCGATGGAAATGCTATCCTTCTTATCCACCGACTGGCGCCCGTAAAGGGCATCTATCCTGTTATCCATTTTGGCTCCTTTCCCTGAAAGAAATGGAGCCGCCAACACTGTCATGTTAGCATGCGACAGCCCCATATTCAAGGTTTTCAGGCGCTTTTCTTGTCGGTGTTGGCGTATTTCCTGAAGATATTAAACAGCTTACCCTCGATCTCTTTTTTTCGCTGTTCGCGTTGCCGCGGTGAAAGAATCGGAGTGCGCTCGACAAGAGTGATGGGTTTGCCCTGGAAGATAACTGTGCTGGTTTTCACATCGTATTTGACGTTTTGCGTCTCTGAAAACATAACAATACCTCCTATGCGGTACTCAGGTGGAAAAATTCGGGTGATTTTTTCTCCAACAGGAATTGCTCCACCTCGGCGACACTGTCCGTCACCCGGCAGGGCGGGAGCGCCGCGAGAACACGGCTGTGGTACGCCGCGCCTTTTCGTGCACGGGAGTCCAGGATGGCGCAGACGCCGGTGTCGGCCTCGGTGCGGATCAGCCGCCCGAAGCCCTGTTTGAGTTTTACCAGCATATCCGGCACAAGCGCCTGTGCCTTGTACGCCTCCATCCCGCCGTACAGCCCCTTTTCGTATTCCCCGATGGGATCGGGCGCGGCAAAGGGCAGCTTGACGATAATGAGCAGGGAAAGCGTGTCGCCGGGGATGTCGATGCCCTCCCACAGCGCGCCGGACGCGAACAGCACCCCGTTATTACCGGCTTTGAACTTTTCAAGCGCCGCAGTGTCGCGCCGCCCCATCTGATACAGTGGGAACGACAAATCGCGTGCTTTGAGCATGGAATACACCTGTCCCATCGCATTGTATGAGGTGAACAGCACAGCGGCATGGCCGTGGGTGGCAAGAACCAGCCGCTCCACCTCACGCGTCACAGCCGCAAGGTATCCTTTATTCTTGTTATCCGGGAACGGGATCGCACCGCTGAGATACAAAAGCGTATTGCGGCGGTGGTCGAATGGCGATGGCTTGCTGGTTTCCATCACACAGTTTTCATCCATGAAAGATATCCCCACCGACCGCTTGATACGGCTGAAGTCCCCGCCAGCAGACAGGGTGCCGGAAGTAAGGATCGCGGGGATGCCGCCGCTCCAGATATCGTCGTGCAGCCGCCCGTCCAGGTCTTTGGGGATGGCGCACAGCTTGGCATCCTCCGCGGCGGCAGTGCCCGATTGACTGTCAGGGCCAAAACCCTCCAGCCAACAGATCAGGCCCTCGCGGTTCTGCAACGCGGCGACTTTTTCGCCGATGCGCTCCAGCGCCCACACCGCCTGTGATTTCCGCTCCTTAAAACGCGGGGCGGTGTAGGTGTCCCCGATGGCGGTGATCAGGTCGGCCGCGATCCCGGCGATGTTTTTCAGATGCCGCCCGGCCTGCGCGTCCACAATGGCGGGAAAGCGTTCTGCCTCGTCGTCAGCGCAGGGCAGGTTTTCCTCCAACTGTCGAAACAGCCGCTTGCTTTGCCCATCCAGCTTTTTTGCCAGCCGGTGGATGTTGACCCCGTTTGCGGCCTTGCCGTCCGTGAAGTGGTGGATGCCATCCACAAGCGGTGGAATCTCCGCGGCTGTAAGCTCCAGGCCATACATCTGCCTGGCTGCCTGCAAGAACTTGTGCGCCTCGTCGATGACCACAAGCTGATAGTGCGGCAGCAACGGTCGCTTGCCGTTGATCCTGTGCAGGATATCGGCGAGGAAATAGTTGTGATTGGTGATTTGAAAATCCACTTTGGGATTGTTGGCCTCCATCATGTAGCGGTGGTAACGGCAATACACAACGCAGGGGCAATCCGCCGCGCATTTGCCCGCAACGCAAATTTTGCGCTTCATGTATGGTGTGAGCCTCTCTGCGTCGGCGAGATCGCAGGAAGCGTCCTCTTCCAGCAGGGGGCGAAGCCGGGCGCCGGTCTGTGCGTCCGCATCGTCGCAGAATTCCTGCAGGCGCTTTTCGCAGAGGAAATGCTCCTTGCCCTTGCGCACCACACAGGTCAGCGGCTCCCGGATGATATCGTGATCCATCAGGACGCGTGACAGTTCGGGGATGTAGTCGGTGACGATAGCGCGCTGAAGCGCGATACTGGATGTGGCGATGACGGCCGGCATGTATGCGCTCTCGGCGTAGCTTTGAGAGGGGTAATGCCCGCGCAGCCAGAAATCGTTCAGCCGCCCGCGCCTGGTGAGAACCGCCGCCGCAAGGTAGGCGTGAGTTTTGCCGGTGCCAACCTCCGACTCGGCCAGGGATATAGCCCGGCGCTGAACCGCCTCCAGAATATGCTCCGCAAGGCTGATTTGATTTTCCCGCACGGTGTAGCCGTAGCGCGGCAATATATCTGTAAATATGTGCCCGACGATTTCCAGAACCTGCGCGCGCGGTAGCCGTTCGCCCGGCGTCCTGTCTATTTCACGCCGCCCGGCGCCGCGCACGGACGACGCGCGAATTCTCCCCGCCATATTTGCGTACATATTTTCATCCACGGGCTTCGTCCTGCGGCAGAGCGTTTCCGTTCTTCCGTTTGAGAGGTTGACCGCGCTGTACACATAACTCTTCGCTGTCCGGCGTTCCAGCAGGGCGCAGCCATAAGCTGCGAAAAGCGGTCTGCCGTTTGAAATGTATCTGGCGGGCGTTCCCGGTGGCAGCGTGGTCGATATTTCTGTTAAAATTGCAGGAGTGTCCAATGTGCGGCTCCTTTCTTGTTTAGCGGCTCAATGGTACGCTGTGGGGCTCGGATGAGAACCCCACAGCGCAGTAGTTCAGCCGCCAAAACCATGAAATATGTTTGGATAGTTTTGCGGTGATTACCTGAATAGATAATGTTTTCTGTAGCAATGCCGGACGGCCAGAGCAGGCCCATGAAAGCTCCCCGCGGCC
>JAJDHD010000104.1 GCA_030266015.1 Christensenellaceae bacterium OttesenSCG-928-K19
ATTGATAATCAGGGGGTGTTACATTAGCGACAAAAAGTAATTGGTAATGCAAGAAAAGAGCGTTTCGCACATATGAAACGTTTTTTCCGCATGATGGGTTGCGTTGCTTGTGCGTATTATCGCACCATAGCTTTCCAAAGAATGGGTTTGACAGTCATACTTTTTCCTGTTTGTAATTTCGTTTCGGGTTTTAGCAGTGCTCCTAAAGTCCCAATTTAACGACTTTCATAAAAAACAGTGCCTGTATGAGCGCATACATGGTATAATGGTACAAAACAGGATACGGCAAACAGGGTTTTCCGTATTTTTGTGGTAATAAGAGGATTGGATTGTATGTTCCTGGGTGGGCCTTACATCTGGATGGCGCTTTGTGGGCTTGTAGCCTGTGCGCTGTTGCTTGATTATCACTTAAAAGAAGAAGGGTTCCCGATAAAAACACGGGTACGGCTTATTGCTATTGCCGGCATAAGTGTGTTGGCAGGTGTTTGTGTTGCCAATATTGGCAACTGGTTTTTTGGAAATTTGCTGGAGATGCCGCTTTCTGCGCGTATTGCCCGTGCAGGGTTTACCTGGTATCCGGGTATGCTGGCTGCCATGGGAATTTTGGCGCTCATACTGTGGCTGACGAAAGCGGACATGCCGCTTGTGATGCACCTTGCCGCGCCGTGCTACCCGCTGTTTCATGCGTTTGGGCGGCTGGGCTGTGCGTTTTCCGGCTGCTGCTATGGCATAGTAATCGGCGCGCAGGGGCAGCGCGTGCCCACGCAGCTGATTGAGGCCGTCTTTTTGATTGGCCTGTTTTTGATATTGGAATTCGTTGTTAAGAAAAACCGGATTTCCGTGTATATATTGGCGTACGCGGCGGGGCGCTTTGTCATAGAATTTTTTCGTGGGGATGATAGGGGATCGTTTTTCCCAGGCTCGCCGCTTTCGCCCGCGCAATGGATCGCAATTTTCAGCGCGGCGGCTGTGGGTTGCGTGCATGCGGTGCGCGCGATCAAAAACAAATACAGCCCATGCCGCACAAACAAAGAGGAGGATTGACTGAATGAAGAAGAAACGGCTTATTTTGATTATACTGATTGTGTTTTGTGCCATGGCAGCGATAGGAGGGTGCGGCGACCCCGTATACAATGGCAACTCTTTGCCGACACATGTCTCTGCCACACCGCCAGAGGTCACCCTTGCGATTGGAGAAGAAACGACCATAAGCTTCACGGCTACGGGCGGCAGAGGGTATTCCGAGCTAGGCTCGACTTCCTCATCCTCTCAAGACGAGAGCGTCGCGCGTGTGAACGGCTCTCAAATTATTGGCGTGGGGCCGGGCCAGACGAAGGTTACATTTACAGCAGCCACAAGTGCCAATCTTGGGGTGGACTGCAGTGGAAGTATTGTGAACGTACAACTGTACAACAGCGATGTTATCGTCACGGTAACGGATGACGGGGCGCTTTCGCCTGTTTTGCAGCCAATGCAGTTTGATAAGGTTGGGGAAGAGAAAGAGGCTGTTTATAGCGGCTTTATCCCATCCTCAAGCGGCGAGTGGAGCATTGCGGACACTAGCGTTGCAAAAGCCGAAGTGATAAGAAACAATGCAGAGGTCAGGGTAAAAAGCTTGGCCCCAGGCAAAACAACGCTGACATACAGGGAAGACGGGTTTGAAGTTTCCGCACCCATTGAGGTGCTTGCAACCGCAACGCCGCGCTTCTATCCGGACAAAATAAACATATATGAGGGCGACACATTCCGGGCGTATGTGTCCTTTGCGGCAGATTATACAGGGGATACGGCCGGCAGATGGAGCACCGCGGACGCCGCCGTCGCGACGATAGAAGCTGCAGAAACAAGCAGCGGCAGGCGCTATGCAACCATCACCGCACATAACGAGGGCGAAACGACTGTCACCTTCACGCACACGGCTTCTGGTGAGCAGGCGTCGGCCACCGTCACGGTGCAGCGGGAGGCTGCATCAAGGCAAAATGACGGCACTTTCGTTCGACCGCCCGCTCCGGTCATCGACCCTGCACCCATCTTGGATATCGCGCCCTCTATTTCTGGAGCGGATACAATCTATCTGATGTCAAACGGGGCCGCGCACAATCAGCAATATTCCGCCACCGGGATACCTGCGCCTTCGCTTTCCATCAGCAAAGTAGCGGGCGAAAACACGGCAAACGCAACATTCGCGCCGGATGGCATACTGACCATTCCTGCGGGGCTTACGGCCGGTGAATACCGGGCTGTGCTGGTTGCGTCCAGTAGAGCTGGAACGAGTATAAAAGAAATTAAAGTATGCGTTGTGAATCCGCCCGGCATTTCCGGGCCGGATACAATTAACCTTAGAACCGGCTATGCTGCGCATTCCGAACAATATTCGGCTGCAGGCACGCCGCCTATGCCCATCACTATAAGCGGTGTGGCGGGGCAAAATACGGCAAATGCAACGATTGCGCCAGACGGCACGCTTACCATTCCCGCGGGGCTTACGCCGGGCACCTATCATACATTGCTCCACACGCAAAATGCGGGCTATATTTTCACTAAGCAGATTCGCATCAATGTTTCAGACATAATGATCGGCCCTGCGCAGCTTCCCGGCGCAAACCGCCTGCTTGCATATTCTCAAACGCTTTCTGTAACCGGCGGCACTGCGCCGTACACATACAGCATATCCGAAGGCAGCCTGCCCAGCTGGCTGACATTGAACGGCGATACGCTGTCCGGCACGCCCGGCTCGGCGGATGTGGGGCAAACGAGTCATTTTACAGTAAAGGTAACGGACGCTAAGGGCAGCACGGGGCAAGCTGCATACAGTATTACCGTAGGCGACTCTATATCCATAAAAACGACTAGCCTCCCTGATGCGGATGCGACGGCAGGAGTTTACTACACCTGGCACCTGGAAGCAGAAAGCTCCAGAGGGCTGGAATCCACAGGGCTTACGTATACGCTGACCGGCGGTACATTCCCTCCGGGGTTAAGTATGGATCTCTTGAAGGACGGTTCGCTGGGTGGTATACCAACAGCACCGGGGACGTATACTTTTACTCTTGTTGCGACGATGGACGGCATTCCTGTCGGCGTTCCAAGAACGCTTACGCTGACTGTGCAATAACGTGTACTGATTGATACAACCTTCAATCTTTGAACGGTCAGATTGGACTGAACAAATTTTGAAGGTTGTTTTTTCCTATTATCATACCATGCTGCATGTCATTCGGGTACGTCGATGCGGATGGCGTTGCCTTGCGGTGATGGTACCCTCAGGTAGTGCATGGAAATCTACCGTATTATATGCTATTGATGTTACCTCATGCCAAGCACCATTTGCGATTTTGTTCCACGACCTAACCTCTATCCTGCTCCCGCATGTTATGTTCACGACAAAACCGAAAAAATGGTTCCGAAAGGGATCAAAACTATCATTTTTCTTGGAAAAAGCAAGTATTTTAGTGAATTTCAGGACGAAAAATGAGTAATTTGCGCAGAAAATCGGATGAAAAATAGTAGCGCAGGTGTGCC
>JAJDHD010000107.1 GCA_030266015.1 Christensenellaceae bacterium OttesenSCG-928-K19
AGTAAATTTATTTCTTTAGGTTTTTTAGGTTTTGGTCTTTTACAATACTGACCAGCCCGCTTTCCGCATCCAGCTTCGCCAACGTTCCACTCTTTAAAATGCTGGTAGCGCCGGCGGCCCCCACAATAACAGGCTTTTCAAGGGCCATGCCTACAATAGCGGCATGCGATTCCAACCCGCCCTCCTCTGTAATGATACCGGCAGAGCGTTTCATCAAGTCCAATATTTCATTTGAAGTCCGACTGATAACAAGGATATCACCATTTTTAAAATCCTGCTGTGCTTCTTCCTCTGTGTGGGCCACACAAAGTGGCGCCCTGGCGCAAAGCTCGTTTATCCCCATGCCTTTTACCAACACATCTCCCACCATGTGCACCTTGAGCAGGTTTGTAGTACCGGACACTCCCAGGGGAATTCCCGCCGTAATAACAACCACATCGCCATCCTTCAACAAGCCTTTTTCTTTGGCATTATAAACAGCCGACTCAAAAAGTTCATCCGTCAGCTTTTTTTCTTCCATCGCCAACGGGATAACCCCCCACGACATATTAAGCTGGTTTAATACCATTGCATCAGGCGAACTGCCAATAATTGGAATAGATGGGCGGTATTTGGACACAAGCCGTGCCGATTGCCCTGTTTTAGTAACGGCAATAATGGCCGACGCGTTCAGGTCATATGCTGTTGTACACGCTGCATGGGAAATAGCAGTCGTTACATCATTGCACTTATTATCAAATTTATCCTCCGTGTGGAATTGCAGGCGGTAGTCTATGTCGCTTTCCGTCCGCAGCGCAATGCGTGCCATTGTCTCCACTGACTCAACAGGATATTTGCCTGCCGCTGTTTCCCCCGACAGCATCACCGCGCTTGTCCCTTCGTAAATCGCTGTTGAAACATCTGTCGATTCTGCGCGGGTAGGCCGCGGATTATGCATCATGCTATCTAACATTTGTGTTGCTGTTATTACAATTTTTCCCGCGTTATACGCTTTTCTTATTAGTTGTTTTTGCAGCACTGGCACATTTTCTAAAGGGATTTCCACCCCCATGTCCCCTCGCGCCACCATAATCCCGTCAGAAATACGGAGAATATCATTAATATTCGCCACACCTTCCGCATTTTCTATCTTGGCTATCACCCGTATTTTTTCGTTTCCATAATCATCCAATATATTTTTTATATCCAGAATATCCTGCGCCGTGCGCGTAAACGACGCGGCAATAAACTCAAAATTATTCTCGATACCAAAAATGATGTCCGCTTTATCTTTTTCACTCATGTATGGAAGCGACAGGCGTATTCCCGGAATGTTAACGCCCTTTTTGTTGCCTACAAGTCCCCCGTTTACAACTGTACAAAGAATATCAGAATCTGTAACATTCTGCACCGTGAGCGCCACAAGGCCATCATCTATCAGAATTGAGTCCCCCGGGTGCACGTCATTTGGTAGCTCTTTGAAGGAAATCGAAACCCTGCTTTCGTCTCCCTGCACATCCTGTGTTGTCAGCACAAACTGCTGCCCTTCCACCAATGTTACTTCATCTTTTTCAAATGTGCCAATGCGTATTTCCGGCCCTTTTGTATCCAGCAAGCACGGGATAAAACGATCCATTTTTTTTGCAGTAGAACGTATTTTTTTTAATCTTCCTGCTTGTTCTTCGTGGTCTCCATGAGAAAAATTAAACCTCGCCACATCCATCCCAGCGAGTATCATCTCCTCCAATATCTTTTTGTCCTCACAAGCGGGTCCCAGCGTGCATACAATTTTTGTTTTCCTCATTTTTCATCCTTTTCAATATTTAAAATTTATAATAAATCAATCTTTACCAACGAACTGTACCTGTCGAACAACTCTTTTGTACAAAGAGAGGTTCCCTCCCGTACCAACGATCCTGTGGCAGCAGCCACTCCAGCGCGCAAGGCAGCGTCGACTGGCTCATCTATATTTGCCACAATACCCGCAACCATGGAATCCCCGGCACCTACGGTAGAAAGTACATCCACCTGTAACGGATTTGCGTAATAACACGCATCCTTGTTGCACAGCAAAGCACCGTTTTCTCCCATAGAAACTCCCACCAGCGAAATTCCATCGTCAATCATTCGCTTTGCCGCAGCAACCATCTGGCTTTTAGAATAAGCCCTTATTCCAGTAATATCCGTCAACTCATCCGTATTTGGCTTCACAAAATACGGCTGTTTTTTCACTCCCAGCCTCAGTGCGTTACCACTCGTATCAAGCACACACCGCGCCCCCTTTTGATTCAGCACATCTATCATTTCCGCATATAGGCCATCACCGCAACCCGGTGGTAGGCTGCCTGCCAAAACAACAACATCATTTTTGCTGACCGTATTTATTATCGCCTGCGCCACTTCGTCAATTACCGCCTGCGTCACTTCCTGCCCACCCTCATTTATTTCCGTGACCCGCTGTTCCTTTTTGTCAAAAAGCTTTGTATTGGTACGCGCTTCTCCATCAAGCAACACAAAATCATGGGAAATCCCATTCTTTTCCAGCCTATCTGTAATCACCGCTCCATTAGAACGATACAGCAATCCCATTATTTTTACCGGTTGCCCAAGCGTATGCAAAACAACGGCAGCATTGACCCCCTTGCCTCCGCCGTGCGTCACAACATACTCCGGCCTATTTGTCCCCCCCACTGCCAGATGGTCAAGATACACCGTTTTATCTATTGTCGGATTCATATAAACACAAATTATCATATTTATTAATACCCAATGGCCATTATTTTAAATCACTCCACATACGCAAAAGACCGGAACCAGTATAGCAGCAAAACGCCTGCTACGCAAATGTCATCCAATCCGCCGCCGCGTTGTTGGATCTGTTCCCTCAGGCTTGTCACCATTGTTTTTTATTTCATCTAAAATATCCTTTTTAATTTCCTGCGTTTTTTCTTTTTCTTCAATTTCCGCCAAAGCCACTTCCGCTGTTTTTTCCTGCATCTCAATTTGTTGATCCACTCCAACGACCACTTGCTCTTCTTCCAGCTCTATCTGAGGTTCAACAATTTCCTCAATAACTTTTGCAATTGTGACATCCGATAAAACACGGTCTGACGTCACCTCTTGGAGCGCATCGCCAAGGTAATCGACTGTGTCCGCAGGAGTCATACTGTATTCCCCAAGCTCTTCCGCGGCAATTTCTCCCGCCGAAGCCGCTATATATGCGCCCAAGAGGGCACTTTCAAATGCCTGCTTACCCTGTGCCGCGAATCCTGCAATAACACCTGTAAGCACATCGCCGCTTCCACCCTTTGCCATACCCGGGCTGCCTACGCACACCAATGCCACCCTTCCATCTTTGCCCGCAATCACTGTTGTTGCACCTTTTAGAAGCAATGTCACGTCAAACTCCTTTGCAAAGGCAGA
>JAJDHD010000105.1 GCA_030266015.1 Christensenellaceae bacterium OttesenSCG-928-K19
AGTCCAATCAGCGGGCCGATCTCCATTGCCTGTAACTGCGCCTCCACTTCCGCAAGCATACCCGGCGTTACGTCGGTGGAGCCGCTTATAAGGCCCGCCGAGCTCGATACCACACTTTGCGACACATCGAACACCGCCATCACGATATTGAACGTATTGGACAGTATCATCACCGCCACAAAAGTTTTGAATACCCATTTGAAAAACATCCATGTGTCCAGATCGTGCAGATTGTTTTTTTCAACGATCATCTGGATCAGCTCATAGCACATGATGCCCGTGAGGATAAGCCCGGCTATCGGCAGTATCACCGTTTCGGACAGGTTACGGATCAGCGAAAATATTCCCGAATTCCAAGCAGCCGGGGAAGTCCCCACAAGTACGGAAACCTCCCCGACCTGACTGTTCACGTCGGAAAACAGCGTTTCCATATTCCACATCACGCCGTCCACCAGCACGCCCTTGAACCACTCGGCTATCCATTCCAATACAACCATAGGCGCTCACCTTAAAAAAGGCCGGACAATAGCGGAATGAGCGTCACGCCCAAAAGTATCACGCCGCCGCCCGCCATCAACTGTTTCACGCCCTGCGATTTTGCAGCCGGGTTGTCCGAGCCGTACCCCTCCAACAGATTGATCGCGCCCCATACGGCAAGCCCTGCTCCGAGCGCAATCACAAGGGTTTGCAGCGTATCCACCGCGCTTGTAAAGAATCCCATAAGTTTTTTCCTCCTTGATTTGATTATTAGTATGTCTATGTTAAAAGCCCCTCTGCGGTACGGTATTGACCGCTGGGGGCTTAGGCGGATTTTGTTGAAGTCCTCATAACTCGGTGATATAATCGTGATATGCAAAGAAAAGTTTTATGTATAGTAATCGTTTTGATAGTATCCGTTCTTCTTTTCGCTTGCTCAAGTGAACCTGAATTGGAATTAGGGACTTATGTTTCGGAAACATCCACTGTCATAGAATCATTTCCCGACGCTTCTTTATCATTAGAGAGTGATAATGAATTTATGTTATATGGCCCTGCTTTTATTAGCTTAGTAATGGACGGCAAGTATAAAATTGCTGACGGAAAACTAACTCTCACTTCTTCTAATGATGATGTGCATGTTTTTACGATTTATGATGACACATTGGTTTTTGAAAGTGGCGAATGGCTGGGAAACTGGATTGAGCAAGGTACGGAATTTCATTTATCATCCGAATGATGTAACTGCGCCCGGCTTCGGGCCAAGTTGGCCCGATGTCAGGCAAACGCTTCCGGGTCGTCAATATCGTCATAATTGAAAATATCATCGTCATCGTCCGCGTCGTCCGCGTTCACTTCATAAACCACATACTGATCGTTCGGGTTGAGCCTCATGCGCCGGGTAACGAGCTTCGCCATGTCAAAGGCATTGCTTTTTTTGTCAGCCTCGGCGGTCTGCGGATAATTCGGGTGCTTTTCCAGCCGATATTTTGGCGAGTAAAACGGGCGCAATCCCCGTAGCTGCAATATGCACTTGTCGCCCGGCATAGTGGTTAGCTCGTCCATCGTCATTAGCTCCTTGCCGAGCCGTTGCAGGTTTTGACCGTAGCTCTCCGATTGGCCCCGCGTTCGGCTGTCGGTATACATGGAAATGGTTTCTTTTCCCAATACCTCCGAAAGCTCCTTGATCGTGGTATGCTCCCGGCCTCCCAAAAAGATAACCGAATCCATATTGCCCATGATAGTTTCCGCATTGTCTTTATACAGGGCCTTTAACTGGCTCTGTGCCTGCAAAAACAGGCACAGCGATATTTCCCGCGACCTTATGACCGCCACCAACTTTTCAAGCTGCGGCACCTGTCCCGTGTTCGCGGCCTCGTCCCAAAGCACGCGCACATGATGGGGCAGCCTCCCACCATATACCGTGTCCGCTCGTTCGCACAGCAAATTGAATAGCTGTGAAAAAGCAAGTGCCACAATAAAGTTGTAGGTAGTGTCCGTATCGCTGATGATGAAAAACGTCGCCGTTTTCCTGTCGCCCGTGCGGTCAAGCTCCAGCTCGTCATAGCTCATGATTTCCCGTAGCTGCGGAATTGAAAAAGGGGCCAATCTGGCCCCGCAACTGATCAATATACTTTTGGCCGTCTTGCCGCTTGCGAGCTTGTATTTTTTGTATTGCTTTACGGCAAAACAATTTGGTTTGCGCTTTTCCAGCCCCATAAACATGTAGTCCACGGTATTTAGAAAATTATCGTCGTTTTCCTTTATTTCCATGCAGTCGATCAGATCGACAATCGTGTTTAGGCTGCGGTCTGCCTCCGGCGACTCAAAGATGGTATAGGCGATAAGGGCACAGTACAAAAGCGTTTCCGCTTTCGTCCAAAACTCGTCGCCGTCCTTTCCGTCGCCTTTGGTGTTGGTTATGAGCGCATTCACGAATTTCAGTATATCGCTTTCCGTTTTGATGTAGGCGAGGGGGTTGTAGTGCATGGATTTTGAAAAATCTATGCTGTTGAATACCTTTATGGTATACCCCTGCCGCGTGAGGAAAGCGCCAACCTGTTCCAAGATACTGCCCTTTGGGTCTACGCACACATACGAGGAATGCGCTTGTAATAGCTGCGGGGTCAGCCAAAAGCGGGTTTTGCCGCTTCCTGACGAGCCGATCACGCAGCAGTTTTTGTTGCGGGCGTCGCCCGGATTTTTGGGGCGGCTGTTCATCGTTAAAAGCTCCGTGCCGGTCAGTATCACATTATTCTTGAAAACCGGATCGACAAACGGCTTGATGTCCTGCGCCGTACCCCAACGAGCGCTGCCGTACTCCACATCCTTTCTGAATTTTTTTGCGTTCTTTGCCCGATACCATACGATCAGCCGAATAATGACGGCTCCGGCTATGCCAACCAACCAGTCAAAACTATGGAAGTCCTGTACGATTGTTGCAAACGCCGGGCCTGTTGTGTAGACCATGCCGATCAGCTTTTCACCGAATCCGGCTCCCGCCGCCATGCGGTAGGCTGTGCCGAGCTTCAGGAAGAACCAAAACAGGAACAGGTAGGGGATATTGGGAATGATATATTTTTTGATTTTATCTGTCATCCCGTGCCGCCTCCCGTTCCCGCGTGCGCTCACGCGGTTTGCTGCGGGCAATGTCCGCCGCTTTCTGCATTTGTTCCCGCATGGGTAGCCGCTTTTCTTTTTGCATGGCGCGTTTGGTATACTCCGCAAAGCATTCCGTAATTTGGTCTACCTGTCCGGCTTTGAAAAAAAGCATGTATTTTCGCGGCCCTGTCTTGCGGAATGTGTAATCTACACCGAACTTCCGGGCTACCCGGTCAAACAGCCGGGTAGAGCCGTCAAGCGGGATTTTCTTTGCGTCGGGGTTTTCGTTCAAAAACTCCTTTGCGCTTTGCCTGCCCTGCGGGGATTTGGCGCGTTGTTCCTTTATTTGCCGCTGCGCCCACAATATTTGCCGCCGCACCGCCGTAAACGCTTTT
>JAJDHD010000108.1 GCA_030266015.1 Christensenellaceae bacterium OttesenSCG-928-K19
GTTTGTGTTCGTTCCATCAGTTCCTTCACCTTTATGAGTGGCTCAGGCATCTCACGCTCCCCGGGGTCTTTGTCGTTCCAGTTTTCTTCTCCATTGTACTCAAAGAAGTGTAAGCCGCTTGTTTCCCCCCATAGCCAGATATTGTTATCCGCATCCCACGCACCGTTAAAGTAACCAATCTCAGCAATTACTATTCCAGTAAAATCAGTACCTGCCACCGATCCAGTTTCGTTATATTGTGTAGTTGTTAAAACAGAAAACCTATTTAAGTCATAACGACATAATAGCGTAAAATTATTATCTGTTGAGACTAGCTGATCTTTCCACTCTGTAAGTAATAACTCCCGATAAGCATACTCTTTCGGAAATTCTAATCCATATCTGTTATACGGCACCACTTCCAACCATAAGTCCACCAGCTCTGCCGCCAACTCCTCGTCTCTTTTGTCCGTGTCCGGCAGTTTAGCATACAACTGTTCAAATTCTTCTATTGTGATGGTGATTCGCGCTGTCTCACCTGCATCGACATAATCTCCCCGACTACGACAGACGCAATCTATCACTTTAATATCGTCCTCCATATTTCTGTCTTTCATAAAGAGGAAGCACTCAAACATGGCGTTGATTTCCCAAGATTGCTTGTAATCCTCATTCCAGCCTTTTCCTACATAATACAATTCGAGGATATCTTCATCTGCGCTCATCTCTGACAGTTTTATTTTGTTTGTGTTCGACCTGTTAATTACATACTCTCTTTGCCCTCCCTGCGCTATCTCGCTACGCGACTCATGCTTCCCATACTTTCTCTGGATATCCGTTGTACGTTGCAAAAGCTGCTCTGTTGTCAGCATTTCTTCCTTTGAAATAGGCCGATAGCGTATAATAAGCCCTATCGCCACGATACAGGCAGTTACTATCGCTATTATGATAACCACTTTTCTTTTTTTGCTCATTTTCCCAAGTCCTTTCAGCTGACATACTTAATAAAGATATCCATCGCAGTTTGCAGGTTTGTATTATCAAAGTATTCCTGATGTCCACAATTCATGCTTTCAATGTACATATTTGAACCTGACCCGCCAATATTACTGATCCAATCATTTGGCGAACTAACTCTTACCGCAATATCTACATTTGATGTGTTTGGATAGGCCAATGGCGCGCCATAAGTTACAACCGCACTTACTCTTCCCGTTTCCGCGAGTTGGCTTGCCACATTATACGCGACTTGCCCACCACCACTATGTCCCATCAATATGACCGGCCTACCGTTGGCAATTGCCGTACCATAGTTCGTTTGGATATATGTTGCTTCGCTTCTGCTCCATTTGCCATTCCCCGCTTTTTCTCCAGTCACTTGCCAGAAACCTGTCCACCATCCGGAATTTCCTGTTGTATCCGTATATACTGGACGATATTCAGCTTCAAAGCTACTATTATTTAATTCATCTACAAAGCCCATAATCTTATCATAATTCCAAGAATCTGGCTGAATTCCTGGATAGATAAACACCAGTGGTATATTTGAAGCTTTACCCGCACCACTCCCACCAGTTCCCAGCCACGCCCCGTATGTCTCTTTTGGCTTCACATTCCCGCTACCACCAGTTCCCAGCCACGCCCCATATGTCTGCTGTTTGGCCGCTTGCGGGCATTTCACATTCCCTCCCTGCTCGCTCCTAAACTGCGCACACCCAAAGCAATGCCCCGTTGGGTCGGTGTAGTTCACCGGGTTGTTCGCGCAATACGTGTACAGGTTGTGCGTCCTCGGGTCGCCCTTGGTGCCACGGTAGCTGTCCTGCTGCATGAACCTGCCCGTATCCGGGTTGTAGTGCCGCGCGTTCATGTAGTAAAGCCCCGTTACGTCCTGTATGTATTACGTGACGGGGCTGTATTTTTGAACGCTTAACCACTTGGCAGCGGTTGTGTCTGTCTTTCTAAATCCTCCAAAGGAACAAGCTCAAGCGCCCTCTTTGTCATCCCAAATGTCCAAGCTTTGTTTAAAATATATACTCCGGGTTTTAGTGCATAATTTTCTTTTTGCATGTATTTTACTAGCTGAGAAAAAATATCTTCTGGCATCAAAAATAATGTATCAGATATTATATTCTTGTTTTCACTCTCTTGAATAGAAAATTCCCGTTGAGCAATTAAATATTCTGCGTCAGCCATAACATTATCTTCAATTACAATAGCATAATCATTCAATGAAAAATGAAAATGTAATATGTACAATTGATAGCCTATCCAAATGCCTGTAACACAGCCAAGCACAATGCCAATGATAGTAAATATTCTTTTTACTATCTGCTTTTTTGTTAATTCTTTTTTCATAGGTTCCCCTTCTCATTGCAGGTATTTCAAATCTTCCGCCATATCAGCAGGGGAATACCCGCTATAATAGCCTGGATTCACCAAGAGCACATAGCCCCCTAAATCCCATTGCCGCGGTTGGGTTATATTATTGATACTAATTGAGGAAAGAACGTCTACGGCAAAGTTCACACAGTTACTGCTGATTCCATTATATGAATTTTGGTCATAACTGTTTATCGTTTGTCTCATCGAATCCGCCTCGTAATCCGATATATTAAAGCTGAATTCCGTGTTCCATCGGTTACCATAGGTTTGTTCGTCAACTGTACTAACATATCCCTCCACAGATTGCCGCGTCAAGAATTTCATAGTCCCATAACTATCTACAGCATGAAACCCGTAATTTGTTTCTTTTCCGTTTTGGGTAATACTTATGGATACATGCCCAACATTTCCATTATTAATCACCTGTCTGCTACCCAGCTTCGGTTGTTCTACTTTAACAGTAACTTTGTTTGGATTATATTCCGTGTACACAAACCCATTTTTCTTTGCCCATTGTTTTGGCGTCAGTATTACGCCCACATTCCCTTTAGATCTCAAATAATCGTTATATTCTTTTTGCTCCTTCGGGGTAAACGCTCGATGACCTGATGGATCAGTATAATTGACTGGGTTATTTCCACAGTAGGTATACAGGTTATATGTTTTGGGGTTCTCCTTCTCTCCCTTGTACGAATCCTCCTGTAAGAAGCTGCCCTTCCGTGGTTCATAGTGGCGGGAATTCATGTAGTATAGCCCCGTTACATCCTGCACAGCCCCGGTGTATTTCACATCGTTTTTGAAGCTATTATTCTTCTTTGCCGCAGTGTCCCCAAATACATCATAAGTATAACCTTGTATCAGCCGTATTTCAACGGGGTTCGTGGCGCTCACATCCTCACCCTCAGTCTTCTTCCGCGCACTCACAATGTTCGTCACGCTGCCTCGCATGTCGTAGTGGTAGAAGTAATAATTGCTCACACCTGTGTTGTCGTAACCATCGC
>JAJDHD010000110.1 GCA_030266015.1 Christensenellaceae bacterium OttesenSCG-928-K19
GCAGAAAACCACTCGGAGGAAATCGTGCCGCTTACCCGGTAAAAGCCAACGGTATCAAGGTCTATCTGCATCCGCTCCTCGTCATTGCAATCCACATCAAGCGGCCACCCCTGGCTTGCAACGCTGCAGCCGTATAAATAAGTCGCAGTAAAATTGTGCCGGATTAACTGATCCTGCGATCCAAATTGCTTTATTGGATAATATAGCGGATCGGGCTTGGCGGTGTATGTTGTGATGTTTTTACCCTGGGGTACGGGTTGCGCCAGGCAGGTGTCTACTGTTATGTGAGCACCGTTTTCGCCTCTCACCGCATACGCCTCGTCGCCGGTGGCAGATAGTTTGCTAAAGCAGATTGCCGCATCTTTTTGCGCCAATACTGCGGTGCTGTTTTCCCCCTCCACCGCAACATCAAAACCAACAATAGGAAGGGTGCGTATAAGCTCCAGTCCGATTGCATTTTTTCCATATGCACAAATCCTGCCGCGGTCAAAAAAAGATTCACTTAAATCAAATGACTGCAGCGAAATATCATCTTGAATGCGCATGGCCGTGCCCCCCGTCACACCATCACCGATGGCCGTCACGTTTAGGGAACACACATTGCCCAGCCAGCGGCCGCCGCCAAACCGCGACGCCCCCATATCCTGCACATCGATAACCGGTCTTAATATGCCTGTGCCTGTAATTTGCGCGCCACAGCCCTCAAATGCCAAAAAAGAACCGCCGTTAAACACAATGCCAAAATTCCCGGTGTCAATGATGACCGGGTACTCCAGCAAAATGGTATAAGCGTAAACACTGCCCTGAGGCGGGGCAAGCGTAATATTGTCTGTCAATGTCACCGTCCCAGATTGGTGGCTGGAAAGCCATGCTTCCAGCTCCTCTTGATTCGCCACGGTGTTTTCATCTCCCGCACCCACAGTGGCGGCACTAGCCATGCCAAAGAAAGCACCCGCTTCGCCGCCGAATTCTTGCCCGGGGCTTGTCTCGCTGCCAGGCTCTTGCTCCAATCCAGCTTCCTCTCCTGACGCACTGTCCGAAAGGACTTGCGGGACATCAACCTCTTCTTGGCTTTTCTGCAGCTCATTCTGAAAATCTTCTTCAGGCGCAGCATCCACCTCATCCCCTGGCAAGCTTGCGTCTGCCTCTACGGCAAAAGCGGGGCAGGCAAATCCAATCAACAGCATCGTTACCGCCAGCAACACAAACAATCTGGGAACGTGAAATTTCATATTTTTTCCACCTCTAATGCTTGCCGTGCAAGAAACCGTGAAAAAGTAATTTTTACTTCTCTTCTACCATTTTTCCGCATAGGAACAAGATCGCCGTTTTTCATTACAAAGCTCTCTGCATCTATTTCGTCAACATAGTTCATGTTTACAATATAGCTGCGGTGGCACCGAAGAAACGGTATACCTCCCAGCCTTTGTTCAATTTCATCCAAGGGCTGCCGCGCTTCAAACACGCCGCCCTGCATGTGAAACAGAGAAAACTTTCCGTATACTTCAATATACAAAATGTTTCCAAGCGGAAGGGAAAGGCTGCCATCCCGCCCCGAAGGAATTTCAATTGTGCGCCCGTTTTTAGATAATACCTCACGGCACATATAAAGCGCCTTATCCATTTTTTCCTGGTCAATCGGCTTTACCACATAGCCGGAAGCCTGCACCTCAAAACCATCTAACGCATGATCGAGGCTCACTGTTGTAAAAAGCAATATACAATCCGGGTCGGCTTCGCGTATCTTGCGCGCAACATCCACGCCAGAAATGCCGGGCAGAAAAATATCTAAGAAAACGATGTCAAAACTTCCGGAAGAAAAAGCGGCAAGAAGCTCTTCGCCTGTTTCAAAACAGCAGAGTTCTCCCGCATAACCCATCCGGGAAAAGTAATTTTCAATAGTACCACATAAAAGTATCCGGTCTGGAGCGTAGTCTTCGCAGACTGCAATGTTCATTTGTTAATCCCCCGAATAGGCATAACCCTATATATTATAGTTTACCACAAATATTCTTCTTGCCAAACTCCCTTTCTTCCCGTTCAGGGCAATTAAGACCCGTCTAGGCCAAATATATTGTATTTTACTTTGAATCCGTTACATTGAAGATAATAGTAACCGGCGAGGTCAGAAAGATGGACAAGAAGCAAATTGTTGTGTTTGATTTTATGCCGGATGATTGCGTGCATACCGCAGATGCCATAAGGCAATGGCATGGTGCCGGGGCGGCTACCATCACTGAGCATACCCACATGCAAGAGTTCGTGCATGACTTCAATGACAGGCACAAAAACAGAAAACCTTATGATATGGCATTCATCGGGATAGAAGACATGATGGGTGTAGAGACAGCGCGTAACATCCGCGAGCTGGATAGCTGGTGTCCCTTGTTTCTTGTAAGCACAGTGGATGATTTCAGCATAGAAGGCTTTCGCTTGCACGCACTGGACTATCTTCTCAAGCCTGTTTCGCCAGAGCGGATTGGGCGAGCAGTACAGCGCATTGGCAATCCGTGTCAAGCCGGGGCCCAGTGGCCCTGAAAGTGCAAAAAAAATATAGGAGGAAGAAAAAATGAAAAACTCAAGGGATTGGAAAAAAATTGGAATTATCATGATATGTGTCGTGTTATTTACCACGATGTTGCTGGGATGCGGGCCAAAGGAAGTGACCATTACGGTGGCCAACGATACAGGTTGGACATTAAGCGAATTGTATATCGCATCCATTGAATCGGATACCTGGGGGCAAAACTATCTGACCAGGCCAATGAACGACCAGGGCGTACTAGAAATCACCCTCGATGAGCAAGCGGATACCTATGATATTGAAGCTGTTAATGAATATGGCGATGAACTGGACTTTTATGATGTGCCGCTGGAAGCGGGTGGCGGCTTCATTATTGTGGACGATGGAGACTCCACCTACCTTGAAGTTTCCACCAAGAAAGGCGGGCAAACGATTTATGATGGCATCTATACACCTGCGGAAGAACTGGACGACGGCCTCTCTGTAGCAGGCGAAAATGTCATTCCAGAGGAAGATGCGGAATACGCGGAGGCGGAAGAAGCGCAGACAGAACAACAAGACGATTGGATCGAACTGACCGTATACAACGAAACAGACCTGACTATCAACGAAGTATACGCCTATGAAATGGATTCTGATGATTACGGGTATAACCACATTGAAGCCACCGGAGAAGTTGCACCAGGAGGCGCTTTTGATATGGGCGTAGACTGGTATCC